>JASEGB010000007.1 GCA_030018275.1 Actinomycetota bacterium
TCTACTTTTTGGCAGACTAGTTGCCAGGGATATTGCCTGGTTATCAAGCATAAAGATATCATATCACAGTACCAGTTAGGTGGGAATCACCTAAGTAATTTTAAGGACTGCTCGTTATAGGTAGTCCTTCAGGAGAGATTACCAATGAATGTCTATCACATAACCTTCGCTCCGGCTGTAAAAGTGGCTTATGTCTACTTTTGGGGTTGTAACTTTGGTTGCAAGGGTTGTATACGTCGGGAGGAGTTGGGGGATATTCACCTGAGCCAACAAGTTGCAGACTTTAGTGGCTTTTTGAAGTTTGAAGAGGTTGTGGGAATCTTAGAGGACTTCAAGCCGGAGGGAGTTACTTTCTTAGGTGGGGAACCCACAATCGATCCAGAGTTTCCAAAATTGGCCAAGGTGTTGGAGAAAAGGCTCAATACCCATAATATCCTTCTCACTAATGGCTATCTGTTTCCTCCCTTGGAGGGAGTCGACGAAATCCAGGTGAGCATAAAGGCGATAACCGGGACTTTACATCGGGATTTCACGGGGAAGCCCAATCAAGAAGTGTTAAGGAACTTTAGACAACTGCACAGAGCGGGGGTGGCTTTGAGAGCAGAGAGCATTTTCATTCCTCATTATATAGATGTCGAGGAGATTGAGGAGATTGCCAGATTTATTTCCGCGGTTGATTCCAATATTCCCTATAGAATCGATGGATACATTCCCGTGGCTGGAAATCCTTGGAGGAGACCAACTCCGGAGGAGGTTGAAGAGGCGGTTGAAGTAGCCAGGAAGTATTTGCACCATGTAACCTGTCTTAAGGGAGATGAAGGGTTGAGATATGAAGTGGAGTGCATCGTCTAATCGTGTCTGCCCTGCCCGTCGAGTAGGCGGGCGACAGGCAAGGGGAGAGGTCATCGAATCACCGGTTTTAAAAGCTGGATACAATCGAGCGGGTCTTCTCCTGTTGCTCGTGGGGGTACTAATCTCCGTGCTAGTCGTGGCGGCTTCGCTGGGAGCGGTTTCTATTTCCATCAGGGTGGTCACCAAGATGTTACTGAGCAGAATTCCAATCGTGAGCTCTTTGGTGGGGAGTAGAGATTGGTCTCTCGCTTTGGAGACGATATTCTTTAAGATACGTCTACCTCGCCTGATTTTAGCCGCATTAATTGGTACTTCTCTGGCCGTGGCTGGGGTCATTTTTCAAGCTTTGTTCAAGAATCCCATGGCCGATCCATGTATTATAGGGGTATCCTCGGGGGCTGCGCTCGGCGCCACCCTGGCCATAATCTTTAAGATTGGTTTCAGTTTAATTGGACTTTCCACTGTGCCCATAATGGCCTTTCTTGGTGCCTTGATAACGGTAATCATCGTTTACCAAATAGCTAGGGTGGGACCTGTGGTTCCGGTCACGGCACTGCTTTTGTCGGGCATCGCCGTGGGGTCATTCATTTCAGCTATCACCTCTCTGCTCATGGTTCTGGGTGGGGAGGATTTGCATTCCGTCGTCTTCTGGTTGATGGGGGGTTTAGGTGCCAGAAATTGGAACCATGTGAAGATGATTCTACCCTTCATTCTCCCGGGACTCCTCTTTATCCCCCTCTTCGCTCGCGATTTGAATCTCATCTTATTGGGGGAGGAGAAGGCTCAGCAGTTGGGAATCGGGGTGGAAGGCTTCAAGAAGGAGATGCTCGCCCTAGGATCCTTGATAACCGCCGCCGCCGTTTCAGTGAGTGGGCTGATAGGTTTCATAGGTTTGATGGTGCCCCACATAGTGCGTCTAATCACCGGACCAGATCACCGTGTTCTTTTACCCTGCTCAGCTTTGGTTGGATCAATTTTTCTCATAATTGCCGATACCCTGGCTAGGCTGTTGCTGGCTCCCATGGAAATACCCGTTGGAATCGTCACCGCTTTATTTGGAGCACCCTTCTTTATCTTCCTCTTGCGGAGGGAAAAATCGCTCGTGTGAGGGGATTTCTTATGACCCATGTTACCCTGGATGTTCAAAATATGGATTGCTTTTATGGAGATCGACAGGTCTTGGAGAGGATAAACTTATCCATCCAGAAGGGCGACTTCATTGGCATTGTGGGTCCCAACGGGAGCGGGAAGTCCACGTTCCTTAAGGTGATCAGCCGGACGCTCAAGCCGAAATCGGGTGTGGTTTATCTCGACGGTGAGGACATTCAACGGCTTAGCCCCCGTTTCATCGCCCGGAATTTAGCCGTTGTCCCTCAGGAAACATCGATTGCCTTTGCATTTACAGCTCTGGACATCGTGCTAATGGGAAGGTCTCCTTATTTGGGAAGGTTTGAGACCGAGGGCTACGATGATTTGAGTATCGCCAGGGCGGCGATGGAGAAGACCAACACCTGGCATTTGGCAGAAAGATCCATAACCAGCTTAAGTGGGGGCGAGAAACAGAGGGTCATTATCGCTCAGGCTTTGGCTCAGGAACCCTGCATTCTTCTACTGGATGAACCCACTTCTCACTTGGATATAAATCATCAATTGGAGATCATGGATTTGGTGAAGGGTTTGAATGGGGATGGTTTAACCGTGATTTCAGTCTTTCACGACCTCAACATGGCCGCTGAGTACTGCCGGAGTCTGGTTCTCTTAAATCAAGGGAGAATAGATGTTCTCGGTCCGCCGGAAGAGGTCCTCACTGTGGAGAATATCAAAAGGGTTTTTAATGCGGATGTGCTGGTAAATCGACACCCGCTGACCAAAAAGCTGTATGTTACACTGCTTCCGAAACTAAAGAGGGTTTCAGCAGTTGGGTCACTAAAGGTGCATTTAATCTGTGGGGATGGAACGGGCGCTCTTTTGATGAGGGAGCTCAAGAATCGTAACTTCTGGGTCTCGGCGGGGGTGCTCAATGTCTTGGATTCCGATGAAGAGGTGGCCAATTCACTTGAAATCCCCATAGTTGCTGAAGCTCCCTTCTCTGGGATAACGGATGAGGCGTACCGGCGCAATTTGGATTTGATCTTTCAATCCGACCTGGTCGTAGTGACTAATATTCCCTTTGGTCCCGGAAATATCGGGAATTTACACGCCGCTGAAGAAGCTCTAAACAGGGGCATTCCCGTGATATTGATGGAGGAGACGGAGATCGGTGAGCGGGACTATACGGGTGGCGAGGCTGAACGGATGGTAAAGGTACTTAAGGAGAAAGGTGCTCTGGTCGGTCGAGGTCTTTCCGAGGTTTTGACCTTGATCGAGAGGAGGGCGGGTGAGCATCGTGGCTAAACTCATTTTGATTCTGGGAGGAGCTCGGAGTGGGAAGAGCACATATGCTGAGGAATTAGCCGCTGAGCTAGGCGATAGGGTCGTTTATCTTGCGACCGGAAGAAACATTGACGATGAGATGCTCCAGCGAATTGAGGAGCATAGAAGGGGAAGACCCTCAAACTGGAGGACGGTGGAGGTGGATTCGGATTTGGCCGCGACGATATGCGAATATGGTGACGAGGCTGATGTCATGCTGGTTGATTGTTTGACCCTTTACGTTTCCAATTTGCTGGAATCCCAACCCGAGAAGACGATTCTGAAAAGCATCAAGGATTTAGTGGAAAACATCCGGGATATCAATTCTACAGTAATCTTCATCTCCAACGAGGTTGGGATGGGCATTGTGCCGCCATATCCCCTGGGAAGGATCTATCGGGATCTCTTGGGCAAGGTAAACCAGTTCATAGCTGAAGCTTCAGATGAGGTTTATCTTTTAGTAGCCGGTATACCGTGGAGATTGAAATAAAAGTTCCATTTTTTATGTCATTGCGAGCCGGAGGCGAAGCAATTTGACACAAAGTGTCATTCCGAGCAAAGCGAGGAATCTCAAAGGGATTGTGGAGTCCGTTCTGAGCATAGCGAAGGAGCTGCATGACTTTTGGGCGATATGAACGAGATCATTAAAAATCTAAGGAAGGTTCTTTCCGGCACGATAGAAAGGAGCTCTTATAAAGGTTTACTTTTTTCAGGGGGACTGGATACATCCATTTTAGCGGTCATTAAACCAAAGGTCTCAGGTATTACAGTAAGTTTAGAATCCGATGCAGAGGATATCCATTATTCCAGGTCATTAGCAAAGTTTCTCAATATAGAATATTTCCACAGGAAGGTGGATGTTGACGAAGCAATAGAAAGTATCCCTAAGGTAATAAAAATATTGAAATCTTTTGACCCTGCTATTCCTAATGATTTGGCAGTGTACTTTGGTCTTGAGTTAGCCAAGAATTTAGATATAGATATAGTTGCTACCGGTGATGGGAGCGATGAATTATTTGGCGGATATTCGTTTATGAAAGATATAGATGATTTAGAAAGTTATATTCTGAGGATTTCAAAAAGGATGAGTTTCAGCTCTAATGATATTGGCAAGTTTCTGGGAGTTAAGATAATTCAGCCTTTTATGGATAAGGAGATTATAGATTTTTCTTTAAAGATACCGGCTAATTTAAAAATAAGAAAATGTAATGGTAAAGTCTGGGGGAAATGGATTTTGCGTAAAGCCTTTGAGGATGTTCTACCCCAAGATATTATCTGGCAGAGCAAGAGACCTTTAGAATACGGCTCGGGCATGAATAAGCTTCGCCAGATTATTTCCGATAAGGTATCCGACGAAGAATTCAAAGAGAATTCCTCTGTAAAATTCATAAATAAAGAACACTTTTATTACTACAAAATATACAGAGAAGTAATCGGAGAGATTCCTAAACCCAAAGATGATGAAAGAGGTTGTCCCGGTTGTGGGGCAGGGATAAAAACAGATGGTCTTCATTGTAAGATTTGTGGATACCATTATCACCTACGCGGTGAGAAGGGTAGGTGAAATGAAAGTTTTTACTTCCTGGAGTGGCGGAAAAGAAACTTCTCTTTCCTGCTATAAGGTAATGCAAAAGCAGGATGTTAAAGTCGCTTATCTTTTAAATATGATTTCTAAAGATGGCAAACATTCCCGTTCCCATGGGGTTAGCTCGACTCTACTACGACTACAAGCAAGAGCAATAGGAATCCCTATTGTCCAGAGAAAGATCGCTTGGGAGAATTACGAAGAGGAATTCAAAAAAGCGATGTCTGATTTTAAAAAGGAAGATATCCGGGCTGGCGTATTTGGTGATATTGACCTTCAAGAGCACAGAGAGTGGGTGGAAAGGGTTTGTAAAGAAATAGGCATAAGGCCAATATTGCCATTATGGAAAGAGAGAAGAGAAGAATTGCTTGAGGAATTTATCCAAGTGGGTTTTAAAGCCATAGTCGTGGCTACTAATGCTGATTTTTTAGGTAAAGAATGGCTTGGACGAGAAATAAATAAAGGGTTTATAGAAGAGTTGAAAGCCTTGGGGAATATCGACCTCTGCGGTGAAAAGGGCGAATACCATACCTTTGTTTATGCTGGACCTATTTTTAAAAACCCTGTTGGGTTTACTGTTGGAGAAAAGGTTTTAGAGGGTAAACATTGGTTTTTGGAGCTTGTTCCCAAATAATGCAGAACAAAATTTAGAAAGGAGCGACGGTGAAGTTAAAACGGGGGTTGATTCAAATCTATACCGGTGATGGCAAGGGCAAGACAACCGCTGCCATTGGTCAGGCGATGAGGGCCCTGGGGCACGAATTCAAGGTCGGTATGGCGAGTTTTTTTAAGGATCCCGATTTGGATTATGGCGAGCTCAAGGTTCTAAGAAATTTGAGGATAGACATTTTCCGCTTTGCACCAAAACATCCACATTTTTGTGATGTGGATTTCAAAGAGGTGCGGGAGGATTGTTTAAAGGCTCTCCGTTTTATCCAAGAGATTTTTGAGGGGGAAGAATATGATCTACTGATTTTGGACGAAATAAATGTAGCCTTGCGTGATGGGTTCCTGACCAAAGAGGAGATATTTACTCTCTTGGATAAGAAGCCTCAACATCTTGAGCTCATTTTAACTGGCAGGGGAGCTACGGAGGCTCTCATTGCCAAAGCCGATTTGGCGACCGAGATGAAGAAGATAAAGCACCCCTTTGATAGGGGGATAAAGGGAAGAAAAGGAATAGAGTTTTGAGGATTGATGATACATGGTCGGGAAGATAATTTTGGCTTTTCTTTTGGATTTACTTTTGGGCGATCCTCCCAGAGTGCCACATCCGGTCAAGGCAATGGGGAGGCTAATCACCTCGTTTGAAGGATTGTTGCGGAAGTTTGCTCGAGGCAAGGGGGAGTACCTTGCGGGTTTTTTCCTCACCTTCACCGTTGTTTCAATTGCTTACGTGGTTGCTCTTCTAGTTCTCATTTTGACCAATCAGATTTCAAACTGGCTAAAGGTGATCATAGAAATTTACCTGCTTTACACAGTATTGGCCACCAAGGATTTATCCAGAGAGGCGATTTGTGTGAGTCATTTGTTATCAAAGGATTTGGACGCTGCTCGGAAGCGTCTATCTCACCTCGTGGGGAGGGATACGGAAAACCTCGGTGAGAAGGAGATCCTTCGGGCCACGGTTGAAAGCGTGGCCGAAAATATCACCGATGGGGTTATAGCTCCGTTATTTTATGCATTTCTGGGGGGTCCTGCCTTGGCCATCGCCTATAAAGCGATAAATACCTTGGATTCCATGGTGGGTTATGGAAACGATGACTATCGCAGATTTGGTTGGTCTTCAGCTAGGCTTGATGATCTGGCAAATTTCATTCCCGCTCGAATAACCGGATTTTTATTTCCCATCGCCTGTCTGCTTTTGGGTAAGGATGCTCGATCCTGCGCCTTGATAATGCTTCGAGATTCGAGAAAGCATTTGAGTCCGAATGCCGGCATCCCGGAAGCGGCTATGGCGGGGGCCCTCGGCGTCCGGCTGGGTGGAGTGAACTTTTATCAAGGTATATCCAATTTTCGTCCCTTTATGGGAAATGCAAAAGTGGAAATTTCGCTTAAGCATATACGCGAGGCAACGGCGATCCTATATATGGTTACCTTCCTTTCACTATTATTGGGAGCAGTCATTTATTTGGCCGTTGGGTAGTGGCAGTGCAATGTTTTGGAGGTTTCGATGAAGGGATTTAAGAGGGAACATGGTGGAAACAGATTGGAAGTCGCTTGGGCTCATGGTCACTCGCTTGACCAATTAATCGATTTCAGTGCCAATATCAATCCCTTTGGTCCTCCGCCTTCAGTCTTTGAGAGCATTAGAGAGAATTTATCTGAGGTTGCTCATTATCCGGATCACGAGTCCAGGGGGTTGAAGGAGGCTTTGGCGGAGTACCTTTCGGTCAAGCCTAGTAGCATAATTTTGGGTAACGGATCTGTGGAACTGATTTACCTTTTGACCAATTATTTTCGTCCTCGATTTGCAATAATTCCCGCTCCCACATTCTGCGAGTACGAATTAGCTATCAAAGCCGTAGGCGGAGAGGTAATTCACATTCGGCTCGAGAAGGAAGATGGCTTTACCATCCACATCAACGAGATTTTGGAAGTTCTTCCGAGGGTGCAAATGGTTTTCCTTTGTAATCCCAACAATCCCACGGGAAATCTATTTGCGAAGGAGGATTTACTCCAGATTTTGGAAAGAGCAGATGAACTCAAGGTCGTATTCATCTTGGATGAAGCTTATATGGACTTCGTCGAGGAAAGAGAGAGATTCTCTCTGATCAGGGAAGTAGAAAAGAGAGAGAACATTTTTGTGCTGGGTTCGTTAACGAAGTTTTTTGCTTTGGCTGGCTTGAGAGTGGGATATGCCGTGGCGAATTCCAGGTTCGTGGGTGAATTGAATTTCATCAAAAATCCGTGGAATATAAACTGTTTTGCTCAGGTCGCCGGCGTTTCTGCTCTTAGGGATATCGAGTTCATGAAGCGAAGTAGGATCAAAATTCGGGAGAATGGGCACCATCTGTTCATGGCTTTGTCGGGGATAAATGGTCTTAAACCCTATCCCCCGCAGGCAAATTTCATGCTGGTGGAGATCAAGCATTGGGTTTGGGATTCAAAGAAACTTCAGAACGAGTTGGCGAGGAGGCGCCTTTTAATCCGCGATTGTGAATCCTTCCGAGGCCTTGGCAAGGGGTTTATCCGCTTGGCGATTCGAACTCGCGAGGAGAACGAAAAATTGATCGATGCTCTTAAGGAGATATTAAGTTCATAGTTTAACGCAGGATTATCCAAAGATGGGTGGACTAGAGGCTCCGGTTTGCCTCCCTACTCCCTCGGTTCTCAGAGTGCGAAATTGCTATCCGCACCCCCTTCGGGGGCCACGCAATTTGCCGCAGCTCTTCGAACCTCGCTCGCTTAACAGTCGGCTGCACAGTCGCCTCCTTAGCCCACCCACTTTAGAGAAAAGTCTAGTAATTATACCAATCTCGAACAAATTTTTCGTTGAACGGGGGGTTAAGAATGTACAGATTAGAGCGGACGCTTGAAGCAATCGGTGATTTGGACGAGGAGGTAATGCGTCTGGCCAGGGAAAGGCAGGATCAATTGACCAAACCAAGGGGCAGTTTGGGAGCTTTAGAAGAAATATCAATTAAAATTGCGGGCATAATGGGCAATCCATTACCAAAAATTGCTGATAAGGTCATCGTGGTTATGGCCGGAGACCACGGGGTGGTGGAAGGGGGAGTGAGTGCTTACCCTCAAGAGGTAACCGCACAAATGGTCTACAATTTCATCGAAGGAGGAGCCGGTATCAATGTCCTAGCTAGACACGTCGGTGCCAGGGTAATCGTCGTGGACATTGGGGTAGCAAGTAGCATCAATAACCCTCAAGTCATCTCGCAAAAGATAAGAGCTGGTACTGCGAATATTGCCCAAGGACCTGCGATGTTGAAGGGTGAGGCAATCGCCTCCATTGAGGCGGGAATAAGAATCGTCCAGGATGAATTGGAGAAAGGCGTTAGCATCCTCGGTACCGGGGATATGGGAACAGGCAACACCACCCCCAGTAGTGCTATATTGGCGGCTTTCACCGGTCTTCCCGTGGAAAAAGTCGTTGGCAGAGGTACCGGCATTGATGACCATAGATTGGGTTTGAAGATCAAGGCCATTGAGGAGGCATTGGAGGTAAATCAACCCGACCCCGAGGATCCCTTAGATGTCTTGACCAAGGTAGGAGGCTTAGAGATTGGAGGACTCGCCGGTTGTATCCTCGGTGCAGCCGCTCTTAAGATACCCGTGGTAATCGACGGGTTTATCTCCGGGGCTGCGGCTTTGATAGCCAGCAGAATTGCTCCAAAATCCGTGGGATATATGATCGCCTCCCATGTATCGGCGGAACCGGGGCACAAGATAATACTCGATGTATTGGGCTTAAAACCCATGCTCTATATGGATATGCGTTTGGGTGAGGGAACGGGAGCTGCCCTGGGGATAAGCATTGTCGAGGCCGCCTGTAAGATTTTGTCCGAGATGGCTACCTTCGGTGAAGCTGGGGTATCGGAATCAATCGATGATTAATTCATTCTTTCACGCTTTGAAGTTTTTAACCATATTTCCAATTCCCGAGCCTAAAAGGCAGGATCTTAAAAGCCTGGGAAGATCCACAACATTTTTCCCATTGGTTGGATTGCTTTTGGGTTTAATTTTGGTTGCATTCAATTTTCTCCTTTCCTACTTTCTGCCGCACCGAGTGGTAAATTTTCTCTTAGTAATCTCATTAATCATCCTCACTCGGGGGATTCATCTCGATGGATTGGCCGACGGTGCGGATGGTTTTTTAGTGGGCGGCCAGAAAGACGAAATACTGAAAATCATGAGGGATACTCGGATAGGCACCTTTGGGACAACCGCCTTGTTTCTCACTTTGTTGCTTAAATTCCTTTTATTGGACTCACTTCCCAATGAGATCAAAAACTTTGCTTTGATTACCATGCCCTCGCTGGGGCGATGGTCCACGGTTTACGCCGCTTTTCTATACCCCGCAGCTCGAGGGGATGGTCTGGGGAAGATATTCATCGATAATACCAAATCATTTGAGCTTTTCGTTGCCTCATCAATCTCGTTATTGATTGGCATAGTCTGTTTCGGATCTGGATCCATCCATATTTTCGCCGGTCTGTTGTTGTTCACAACGGTCATCGCTCACTTTATGTCGAAAAGGATTTCGGGCATGACCGGAGATACGCTTGGGGCTATAACGGAGCTTTCCGAGGTTTGGATATTGCTTTCAATTTTGGTATTATTTAGCCACTAGCAAGCGACCTCAAATAGGGGATAATCAGTGTTACGGCTGTTTCTCATTCGGCATGGCGAGACCCAGTGGAATGTGGAATCGAAATATCTCGGTTCCACGGATTTAGGGTTGACTGAGAGAGGGAAACACCAGACTTTAGCTTTAGCCCGGAGACTTAGGGGAGAATCCTTGAATTCAATCTATTCCAGTTCTTCAAAACGAGCCCTCACCACCGCTCAAGCCATCGCCGATATTCATGGATTGGAGATCAAGGTGCTTCCTCAAATGAATGAGATTAACTATGGGGAGTGGGAGGGACTCACTTACGATGAGATAAACAGGGACTACCCCCAATTTATGGAGAGATGGGCTGCGGGTGAGGAAGGTCTTCCTCCAGGAGGAGAGTCATTACCTTCCTTTAAAAGCCGTGTGAGTGAAGGCTTGCAACTAGTTATTGAAAATATGAAGGGAAAAGTCGTTATGGTCACCCACGCTGGTCCGATCAGAGTCGTAATTTGCGAGATTCTGGGTTTGGATTTTTCTAATTTTTGGAAGATAAAACAGGATAGCGCCGCTCTCAATGTTATTGATTTTTATGATGGGAAGGGCATAATTTCATTGCTCAATGACACCTGCCATTTGAGGTGGGATTAGTTTGGCCTCTTCTTGAGAGGTTGAATCGGCTTATGCTAAAATTTTCCTACAATTTGGTGGCTTTTTCGATATGAGGAGATAAAATTGAATGATATTTGCCGTCCTGAATTAGATGCGTTAAAACCATATAAACCCGGAAAACCAATTTCCGAAGTTCAACGTGAACTAAAGCTTAAGAAAGTGATTAAATTAGCGTCCAATGAGTCTCCATATCCACCATTTCCTCCAGCTATAGCTGCGGTAGAAAGGATACTCCGTGGTCTGAATAGATATCCTGATGCCAATTGCACTGCTCTTAAGGAAAGGTTGGCCTCTTTTCTTGATGTTCCCGAGCTAAATATCATGATAGGCAATGGGTCAAACGAGCTCGTCAGACTAATCGCCAATGCCGTATTAAATCCGGACGAGGAAGTGATATTTGCTAAACCATCCTTCATCGTTTATCCAACGGTGACCAAGATGATGGGGGGTATTTGTAGGGAGATTCCCCTTAAAGATTTCAGACACGACCTACCTGCAATGCTCAAAGCCGTGACTAAAAAGACTAAAATGATCATAATCTGCAATCCCAACAATCCCACGGGAACCATAGTATTTAAAGACGAAGTGAGTGAATTTTTGGAGAAAATTCGGGAAGGGGTAGTGGTCGTATTCGACGAAGCTTATTCTGAATATGTTGAGGATGAAAGATATCCTAATGGAATTGATTATTTCCGCCAAGGGAAGTTAGTCGCCGTTTTACGCACCTTTTCCAAGATATACAGTTTGGCTGGTTTTCGTATAGGTTATGGTGTGGCTCCCGATTTTCTGGTGGAGGCGGTGAGCAAGATCAGGGAGCCCTTTAATGTGAATGCCTTGGCACAGGCTGCAGCTCTAGCCAGCCTCGATTGCCAGGATGAAGTGAGTAGAAGAAAGCGCTTGAACGCCCAAGGTAAAAGATATCTTTATGGGGAATTTGAAAGACTGGGCTTGGAATATGTTCCAACCGAAGCCAATTTTATATGGGTAAATGTGGAGCGGGATTCTCAAGAGATTTTTAAGAAATTGCTTGCGCATGGAGCGATCGTAAGAACTGGAGATATTTTTGGCTATGATACTTACCTCAGGGTAACCATTGGAACCCAGAGGGAGAATGAGGAGTTTATTGTAGCTCTTAAGGAAGTGTTAAAGAATCGTTGAAGGTTCAAGGTTGAAGGGTTATGGGTTAAGGGTTTATCAATATCGAATAAAACATAAGGGTGGTGACATATATGATAGTGGTCATGAAGAAGGGGGCAACTCAGGAACAAATCGATCACGTGGTGGAGAAGTTGAAGAGCGTGGGTGTGGAGACGGATATTTCTCGAGGTAAGTACAGAACGGTCATTGGCGTAATTGGCGAGGAGGATCAGGTTGCTCTTCTACCACTCATCGCTTTTCCGGGTGTCGACAAAGTTATGCCCGTACTTAAGCCTTTCAAACTGGTGAGTAGAGAGTTCCAGCCTGAGGACACCATCATTAGAATAGACGAAGTCAGCATGGGCGGGGGGTCTTTTACGGTCATCGCCGGTCCTTGCTCGGTGGAGAGTGAGGAACAGGTGCTCATCACGGCAAAAGCTGTCAAGAGGGCAGGAGCTTCCATCCTCAGGGGGGGAGCCTTTAAACCTCGCACATCTCCTTACAGCTTCCAGGGACTAGGCGAAGACGGGTTAAAAATTTTGGCCAAAGCTCGGGGTGAGACCGGTCTCCCCATAGTTACCGAAGTCATGGACACCAGAGATATAGATTTAGTGGCCGAATATGCGGATATTCTGCAAATAGGTGCACGCAATATGCAAAATTTCCTCCTCCTCAAAGCCGTTGGTGAACAGCCCAAACCCATTTTGCTCAAAAGAGGTTTTAGCAATACCATTGAGGAACTTCTCATGGCTGCGGAATACATCGTCAAAGCGGGTAACGAGGATGTCATCCTCTGCGAGAGAGGAATAAGAACTTTTGAGACCTATACTAGGAATACCCTAGATTTGAGCGCGGTCCCCGTCGTTAAAAATTTAAGCCACTTACCCGTAGTGGTAGATCCATGTCACGCCACTGGAAGAAGCGATTTAATAGAACCCTTAAGCCTGGCGGCTTTATCCGTGGGTGCCGATGGGATCATGGTCGAAGTCCATCCCCATCCGGAGGAAGCATTGTGTGACGGACCCCAGTCTCTAACCCTTGATGCCTTTAACAACATGATGAGGAAAATTAAGCCTTTAGCCAAGATTTTGGGGAAAAAGATGAAGGTCTGATTGAGGATGAATGATTTTAAGCAAATTACCATCATCGGGGTGGGTTTAATCGGGGGCTCCCTCGGTTTAGCCTTTAAAAATCTTTCTGAACCACCCCTAATTGTAGGAGTTGCGCGACACAAGGAAACGATAACGCGAGCTCTTGAGGTTGGAGCTATAGATAAGGGCGCGACTTCCTACATCGAAGGCGTAAAGAATGCAAATATCATCTTCATAGCCACGCCTGTGGGATCCATTGTGGACATCGTTCGAAAGATTTATCCCCATCTTGAATCGGGGACCATCATAACGGATGTGGGGAGTACCAAAGCGAACATCGTTCACGGTGTGGAAGCATTTCTCCCCAAGTATCTTCATTTTATCGGCGGTCATCCCATGACGGGTTCCGAAAGGACGGGAGTTCAAGCCGCCAGCGCTTCTTTATTCAAGAATGCCTACTATCTTTTAACCCCCACTCCTCGCACGAATATGAACGCCTTTCAACACCTGCATTCCCTGTTAACAAAAATAGGTGCCTTGATTTTGGCCATAGATCCCGATAAACACGATAAAATATTGGCAACCATCAGTCACTTACCACATATTCTCTCAGCGACCTTAGTGGATTTTGCTCTTAAGCAGACCACCGAGACGGAAAATCCTCTTCTACTAGCCGCAGGGGGCTTTCGGGATATGACCCGAATCGCTGTGAGTAGCCCAGAGATTTGGTCCGATATTTGTTTGGAAAATGATGCCGCAATTCTTGAAGCCTTAGAGGAATTCCAGCGGGAAATCGAGGATTTCTCAAGGTTCATCAAAAAGAGGGATCGCGATGGTCTGGTTAAAAAGCTTGAGGAAGCCCGTAAAACCAGGCTGGGACTTCCCTCCTTCGTATACAAGGACCTTGCGCAACTTCGCGAGTTATCTATACCCGTGATCGACAAGCCTGGGGTGATAAGTGATATTACGGTGACCATCGGTGGCATGGGTATAAACATTGAAAATATTGAAATCGTTCCCTCTACCGAATATTCGGGGATTTTAAAATTGGTCATCGCCGGGGATGAAAATTCCTCAAAGGTTGCTGAAGCTCTCCGTGCCAAAGGCTACGAGGTTTCAATAAGAAGCCTTTATAATAGGGAAGTGCGTTAGGATATATGATTCAGAATTCAAGATACAGGATTAGATGTATTATTAACAAGATGGGTTAACACTATGGTCGGGTTAGCTTAATCCTTACAGCTTACGCTTATAGCTGAACTTAAGAGGTAGCAATGGAGTTAAAAATAGCAAAGGTAAGCGGTCTTCGAGGGGTAATTAAGGTACCCGGAGACAAATCTATCTCTCATCGAGCTCTTATAATTGGCTCTTTGACATCGGGAAAGACCTCCATCCTCAATTTCCTTTCAGCCGCTGATTGTCTCTCCACACTGGCTTGCATCCAAGCTCTCGATGTTAGGGTGGAGATTCTCAAACCAGGCAGTCTAATCATTCATGGAGTGGGTCTTCACGGTTTAAGAGAGCCTCAGGATGTCCTGAATGTAGGAAACTCCGGCACAACATTGCGTGTTCTGCCGGGTGTTCTAGCTGGTCAAAATTTCTTTTCGGTGCTTACTGGAGATCAATCGATAAGAAGAAGGCCCATGGTTAGGGTGATGGATCCTCTGCGCCAAATGGGTGCCCAAATATGGGCGAGAAATGGTGGTTATGCTCCCATTGCTATTTTAGGTCGGTCCCTTCACGGGATTACTTATACCATGCCCATTCCAAGCGCCCAGGTTAAGACCTGCCTCTTACTCGCTGGTCTTCTCGCTGAAGGGAAAACCATTATTACAGAGCTCCACCAATCGAGGGATCACACGGAGCGAATGTTAAAATTCCTGGAAGCTGATATTGATGTTCATGGTACAACTTACTCAATTATAGGTCAGAGCTCTCTTGAGTCCGTTGAGATCGATATCCCCGGGGATGTATCATCCGCCGCCTTCTTGACCGTGGGTGCCCTAATCACTCCTCAATCTGAGTTGATAATCCAGGGTGTGGGAGTTAATCCCACTCGAACTGGAGCGTTAGAGGTATTAAAAAAGATGGGGGCGCACATTGAGCTAAAGGAATTTTGCGTGAAGAGTAATGAACCTCGTGCTGATATCCTGGTTAGATCCAGTAAACTCTCAGGGGTAACCATAGGTGGAGAGATAATTCCCAGACTTATAGATGAACTCCCGGTTCTAGCAGTGGCTGCAACACAAGCTGAGGGTATAACCGTGGTTAAAGGTGCGCAGGAGTTGCGAGTAAAGGAGACCGACAGGATCTCAGCTACTTGCACTAATTTAAGGAAGCTGGGAGCGGATATTGAAGAGCTTGATGACGGATTCATTATCAAGGGACCCACGAAGCTTAAAGGGGCTGTATGCGGGAGTTATGGTGATCATAGGATGGCTATGGCTTTGAGTATAGCCGGTTTGGTTGCTGAAGGCACCACCATTATTGAAGGTTCAGAGTGCATCGATATCTCCTTCCCTGGCTTTGAAAAAGCCCTGAAGGATTTAATTTGCTAACCCTTGACCACAAAGCCGATTAATCTCAATGCAATCTCTCATCACCGATACCCAGACGCGCCATAGTTTTCCGATGACACGTCCCATGAGCGGCTATATAATTGAGGCGAGGGAGTGAGATGATCATAGCCATTGATGGTCCGGCTGCATCTGGAAAGAGCTCCGTGGCCAAGCGAATTGCTCAAAAACTTGGGCTCAGGTATATAGATACCGGAGCCATGTATCGTGCTC
The DNA here is from genome assembly GCA_030018275.1 of Actinomycetota bacterium. Lineage (NCBI taxonomy): Bacteria > Bacillati > Actinomycetota > Actinomycetota bacterium. Next base: position 15,829 of record JASEGB010000007.1, read on the forward strand.
TAACCTGGAAGGCTCTCCAGGAAAGGATTGATATTTTTGATGAGGAAGCTTTGGTAGCTTTGGCAAAGCAGGTGAAGATTCATTTCGTCAGACCAAAGGAGGGAATAGAGGAAAGGATATTCGTCGATGATATCGATGTGACCGAAGGCATTCGCTCTCCGAAGGTAGGCGGTGCGGTCTCCATCGTCTCCAGAGTGCCCGAGGTAAGACGGGTTATGGTTGAGGAGCAGCGCGCGTTAGCCATAAAGGATGCTGTAGTGGAGGGGCGCGATATAGGAACTGTTGTTTTTCCCGATGCAGAAGTAAAGATATTTTTAACCGCTTTTCCCAGTGAGAGGGCGAGGAGAAGAAAAAGGGAGCTGGAGGAGAAGGGGCATAAGGTGGATATAACTTTAGTGGAACGGGAGATCATTACCAGGGACGAAATTGATAGCACTAGGCTGGCGAGCCCACTGTCGAAAGCCTACGATGCTCTCTTGATTGATACCACGGAAAAAAGTATCGATCAAGTGGTCGATGAAATCCTTGGGTATATCGAAGGAAGAGAAGAAGAGAAGAAGTGATATGGGCTCCTGAGCTGAATCCACTTTTAAGGGAGAAGATTGCATTGCTTTATAGCCTCGCTTATGTGGTATTTATAATTTTATTCAAGTTTTTATATCGATTCTCCGTGTCCGGGAAAGAAAATCTTCCAAAAACGGAACCATTCATCATTGCTGCCAATCACATGAGTTATGTTGATCCCATCGTCCTTGGTTTAGCCGCTTATCCCAGAAGGATTTATTTTATGGCTAAGGAGGAGTTATTCAAGATACCCATTCTGAATTGGCTTATAAGGGCGCTAAATGCTTTTCCCGTGCGTAGGGGTAAATCCGATAAAAAGGCATTTCAAATGGCTCTTGAGCTCCTTCTAGGGGGGAAAGTTGTAGGACTCTTCCCTGAGGGAACGCGCCATCGTGGGAAGTTGGGTCCCGCTCATAGTGGAGTAGCGATCTTGGCGCTTAAGACCGGAGTCCCGGTGATCCCCATCGCCATCATTGGAACCGATAAGATTCTTCCTGACGGAAAGCATATTCCAAGATTCCCTCGAATCAGAGCGGTGATAGGGAAACCCATATATGTAAATAGGGGGGAATTCAAGGTTAAGGAGAGCATTTTGGATATGACCAATTACATAATGAGCCACATCGCTGATTTGATAAAAGGGAGTTTAGGGTGAGAATTGAATTGGCAGAACACGCAGGTTATTGCTATGGAGTGGAGCGCGCTCTTAAGCTTGCAAGGCAAGCTGCTCGTGCTTACCCCAAGCCCATTTATACTCTGGGTCCAATCATCCATAATCCCCAGGTGGTTAAATCCTTGGAAGAGCAGGGGATATATCCCGCATCCAATTTGAATGAGATTAGAAAGGGAACAATGATCATTCGGTCTCATGGAGTTGACCCTCAAATTATTACGGGGGCGAAGAAAAAGGGCATCCATATTGTCGATGCCACATGTCCTTTCGTTAAAAAAGCCCAACAGCGAGCTTCAAAGTTGGTCAGGGAAGGATATGAATTGGTGATAGTGGGTGAGCGTGATCATCCGGAAGTCATTGGAATTTTGGCTCATGCCGGTGGCAAGGCTTTAGTTGCGGAAAAACCAAGCGATCTCGAATCTCTTAAGGGCAAAAAGAAGATTGGGGTGGTAGTCCAAACCACCCAACCCGAGGAGAATTTAAAACTGGTCGTCGGTGAATTGCTCACAAGGGCGACCGAGATTAAAGTGTTCAATACCATTTGCGATGCTACGATCAAGAGACAAGCCGTTGCCAGGGAACTGGCAAAGCGTGTGGATATCATGCTCATTGTAGGTGGTAAAAACAGCGCCAATACTTCACGATTGGCGCAGATCTGTCGGCAGACAAATCCTCAAACCCATCATATCGAAACCGCTAAAGAGCTCAATCCCGCCTGGTTTGAAACAAATTCTCATGTTGGGGTCACCGCTGGAGCGTCCACTCCGGACTGGATATTAAGGGAAGTAGTCGACAGGCTCTCACAAATTTCTCAATGATATCTCGCCAGTCGTGGTTCATGGTTCGTTAGAAAATTAATTGAATTGAGCGAGGAAGGTAAAGAATATGTTACCTTTGGTAGCAATCGTGGGGAGAGCGAATGTGGGAAAATCCATGCTGGTAAACAGGATTGCAGCCAGCTCTGAGGCGATCGTAGATAAGGTGCCCGGTGTAACTAGGGATAGAAATTATATTCAAGCCGACTGGCGGGGAAGATCCTTTACTCTTATCGATACGGGGGGACTTGATTTTACGAAGTCTCTTCCCATGTCGGAAGCGGTGGTTAAGCAAGTCCTTCTCGCTGTGGAGGAAGCCGATGCCATTATCTTTGTGGTCGATGGACTCAGTGGGTTACTTCCCGATGATAATGAGATTGCCAATATTTTAAGGACCTCAAATAAGCCCGTATTATTGGCGGTGAACAAAGTAGATGATCTCACCCGAGATGAGGCCAAATACCAATTCTATGAGTTGGGGTTGGGGGAACCTTTGGCCATCTCGGCCATGCATGGTTTGGGGATCGAAGATTTACTCGATGAGCTCGTTCAATTCCTTCCCAAAGCCATCGAGGAGAGAAGGGAGGAATTAAGCGTTGCCATTGTGGGGAGACCAAATGTTGGGAAATCATCGATCCTCAATAGGTTGTTGGGGCAGGAGAGAGCCATTGTCAGTGAGATACCGGGAACCACCAGAGATGCTATAGATACCCTTCTCGTTCGTGATGGCAAACGATATCGATTCATCGACACGGCCGGTTTGAGACGAAAGGGAAGAATCAAAGAGGATATAGAGTATTATGGTTTTGTTCGTGCCTTGAGGACTTTAGATGTGGCGGATGTAGCTCTGATCATTCTCGATGCTTTGGAGGGAGCAACTGAGCAGGATCAAAAGGTGGGAGAGCTCGCTGAGAGTCGTGGGTGTGCGAGCATCATTCTCCTCAATAAGTGGGATTTGGTGAAAAAGAAAAGCACCGAGAATCTAATTCTTAATGTAAAGTATAGGTTTAGATTTTTATACTATGCCCCATTGCTTTGCATTTCTGCCCTTACAGGGGAGGGAATCGGAGATATATTTCCAAATTTAGATATAATAGCCAATGAATACAAGAAGAGGATCTCCACCCCAAAATTAAATGATTTCATACAGCGATTGCTCGCAGAGGGCTACATCCTCACGAAGAGGTGCAGGAAGCTTAAGATATCATATGTAACTCAAGTGGGAACGAAACCACCGGTTTTTGTCTTTTTCGTGAATCATCCAGAAATCGTCGATCCATCCTATCAGAGATACTTGGGGAACAAGATAAGGGAAACATTTGGATTTAAGGGCTGTCCACTTCGTCTTAAATTCAGAAAGAAGTGAGCCAGATTGTTGGAGATATTTAAGAGCATCTTCGCAATAATCGCCGGTTACCTTTTGGGATCCATTCCCTTTGGATTGATCATGGGAAAGATGGGTTACGGGATTGATATTCGAGAGTTCGGGAGCGGTAATGTTGGAGCCACAAATGTCTTTAGGGTTTTGGGTACCCTACCTGGTGTGCTTGTCCTCGTTGGGGATTTTCTAAAGGGTGCCCTTTCCCTGCTTCTGACCAGTTATCTCTTTCCCAATGCACCCACCCTTCTAGGAAGCCATGAGCAAGTTGTGTTGACCGATGCAATCGTCGTAGTTCTTGCGGGTATGGCCGCCATCTTAGGTCATAGTTGGTCGATTTATCTGAAGTTCTCGGGCGGGAAGGGAGTGGCTACCGGGGCTGGGGTTCTCACCGTTTTGGCGCCAAATGTCACGGGTATTCTCTTTCTCATCTGGCTTTTGATCGTGATGGCCACCAGATATGTTTCCCTGGCCTCGATAACCACTGCTTTTATCCTTCCTCTTTTGATGCTCTATTTTCAAGCCGGAAATTATCCCTATATTTTATTCAGTATCCTCGCCACCATCGTAATTGTCTATAAGCATAAAGCGAATATAAAAAGACTTTTGGCTGGGGAGGAATTGAAGTTTGGGATTTCGTTCCCAGGAAAGGAAAGGAAAGTAATGGAGAGAATTGCTGTTATTGGTGCAGGTAGTTGGGGCACGGCGATTTCCACCCTTCTTGCAAAAAAGGGATTTTCAGTTACCTTATGGGCTAGAGACAGCGATTTAGCAGAAGCTATGCAAAATTTGCGACGCAATCCTCGATATTTACCCGAACTCCTCCTTCCCAAAAATTTGTATATTACAGGTGATCTCTCCAAAGCTCTTTCAAAAGTGGAGATAGTAACCCTGGCTGTGCCCTCTCACGCTATGCGTTCGATCATTCGAATGCTTAAAGATGAGTTAAAATCCAATATACTCATCGTGAGCTTAACAAAGGGAATAGAAGTTGATACCCTCATGCGAATGTCAGAGATCATTCAAGGCGAACTCTCATCCACTTTCCAGGTGAATATCGGAGTACTTTCGGGTCCTAACCATGCTGAGGAAGTTGCTCAGGAAATTCCCACCGCTACCGTAGTCTCAGCTTTCGATAAAGGTTTAGCCTTGAAACTCCAAGAGGTGTTCATGACTCCTTATTTCAGAGTTTACACCAATCCGGATGTGGTTGGGGTTGAACTCGGTGGAGCCACCAAAAATGTAATTGCCATTGCGGTGGGAATATCCGATGGACTGGGTTACGGTGACAATACCAAGGCTTCCCTGATGACCAGGGGACTAGCGGAGATGACTCGCTTGGGTGTGACTTTAGGTGCTCGATCTTTGACCTTCGCTGGACTTTCAGGAGTTGGCGATCTTATTGCCACTTGTACCAGCCGTCATAGCAGAAATCGAGCTGTAGGTGAAAAGCTTGGCAGGGGAATGAGCTTATCCCAAATACTGCGAGAGACGACAATGGTTGCAGAGGGCATCCGCACAGCGAAAGCGGTTTATCAGCTCGCTCAAAAATATGGGGTTGATATGCCCATAACCAAGAGCGTAGTAGAAGTGATTTACTTTGGTAAAGATCCTCACGATTGTGTGGTAGAACTCATGTCAAGGGGACCAACCGAGGAGATAAAAGAGAGGGGAATTTAAATGGTGGAATTTTTTTGGGTAGTGGTTGTCCTGATAATTACATTCTTATTATTCGCCTTACTGGCAAAGATGTGGTCCGCTCATCATTAAAAATTCAGGATTTCTAAATTTCAAAGCATATGAAGGTTACCTTGAATAAAGATTTTACCTTAGATATAATGAGGTCGATAAATGACCAAATAGAAACGGGGCGTGGCGCAGCCTGGTTAGCGCACCAGACTGGGGGTCTGGGGGTCGGCGGTTCAAATCCGCTCGCCCCGACCAGGTCAGAATATTAGAAGGGCCAGAAATGACCCTTCTTTTTTGTCTGTGAGTCAAGGAATATTTTTTTCTAACAAAAGCATCCAAAATAGGCTAAAATAGGTTAAAATAGACAGAATTTTGAAAGGAAATGATCATGCCAGTTAGGAGTAATTTGATTTCCATCGACGATGCTCTAAACGCTTCAAAAAGCGAGGTTAAAGAGTGGTTTAGGGAGTACATTAATCCCGATTTGTGTTTGACACTTGAACTCGTTGGTTTCGACGAGGTTTATGACAGAGCTGAGGGGATCACCGTTTACGTCGATGGAAAACCATATTTGGACTTTTTATGTGGGTATGGAGTTGCAGCCCTGGGACATAACCACCCCGAAATAATAAAGGAAATATATAAAGTCAAGGAACAGCCAAATTTTTTTCAAGCCGCTCTTTCCCCTCTGACTGCGGCATTGGCTCGAAATCTTGCCCTTATCACCCCCGGGAGTTTAAGGAAATCCTTCTTCTGTAATTCCGGAGCAGAGGCTGTGGAAGGAGCCTTGAAACTAGCCAGAGCGGCTACTCACCGTAAAAAGATAATTTACACCGAGAATTCCTTTCATGGGAAGACTATGGGAGCCCTATCTGCAACGGGTAGGGGAAAATACCAGGCACCCTTTGAACCACTACTCCCGGATTTTGAGAGCATACCCTTTGGCGATTCCGAAGCTTTACGTGAGAAGCTCAGGGAAGGTGATGTAGCTGCCTTTATAGTCGAGCCCATCCAGGGTGAGGGAGGGGTTATCCTCCCTCCAGAGGGCTATTTGAAGGAGTCGGAGAAGTTGTGCCGGGAGTACGAAGCTTTACTTATTTTGGATGAGATTCAAACCGGTCTTGGTCGCACGGGAGCGATGTTTGCCTGCGAACATGAAGGTGTAGAACCGGATATTCTTTGTTTGGCAAAGGCCTTGAGCGGCGCAGCTATACCGATTGGTGTTTACATAACCACGGATGAAATATGGAAAAAGGCTTATGGCAGCATGGAAAGATGTTTGCTTCACACTTCCACCTTTGGCGGAAATGCCTGGGCTTGTGCCGCTGCCCTGGCCACCCTAGATTTACTCTGTCGTGATAAAGGGCGTCTGATCAAGGAAGCTGGAGATAAGGGTGAATATTTCCTAAATAGGTTGGAGAGTTTAAAGAATCGAAATCCCATAGTGAAAGAGGTCAGGGGCAAGGGATTAATGATCGGGATGGAATTTGATCAGCCAAAGTTTCTTAAGGGAGCTTTAAGTGATCTCTTTAGGAAATACTCTGCATCCTTGGTTGCCAGTGAGCTTAAGGATGAATACTCCGTCATCACCGCCTATACTTTAAACAATCCTAATGTTATCAGGTTCCTACCACCCTTACTGGTCTCAACGGATCAAATAGATTATCTCGTGGAGTCTCTGGACAAGATATGTCATCGGGGATTTTCGGGAGTAGTATTGGGAGCAGGGTGGAAAGCCGGAAAGCGTTTGATCAGAAAGGGTTTTACCCGCGAGTATATCGAGTGATACGGTTTCAAAAGCGTTACGTGGCCAATGTAATAACAATTTTTCGTATATTTTTAATCCTTCCCCTCTTATATTTCATCTTCTCTTTGAAGTATAATATTTTTGCGATCATAATTCTTACTTTGGCGGCCTTATCCGATTGGTTGGATGGTTTCATTGCTCGTTCCATGAGCAAGGTTACTGATTTCGGGCGCATGATCGATCCTCTTGCGGATAGATTATTCATTCTAAGTGTGATAATCGCCCTTTATATAAGAGATGCTTTACCACCTTTTTGGGCATTGATGATTTTTATATGCAGAGATTCACTTATGATCGTTGGCTACCGCATGCTCAAGACTCGACGTAAAAGAGTGGATATCACTTATCTGGGGAAAATGGCAACGGCCATTCTCATGGTTTCATTTATCCTACTACTGCTCAAATTCGAATTGGGAATTTGGCTATTTTATTTGGGATTGATTTTATACTTAATTTCAGGTTTTGACTATCTCCAAAAGGGTTTAAGGATGCTCAGCCAAGGAGGGTGCGAGGTAGAGAATGAATCCTTGTAAAGGTAATTTACGATGAAAGAAGGTGAGTTTGATGAAGGCAGTGGTAATGGCGGGTGGAGAGGGAACGAGACTCCGTCCTTTGACGAGCAACCAGCCTAAGCCCATGGTTCCTTTCATGAATAAACCGGTGATGGAACACGTGATAGAGTTGCTTAAGAAGCATAAGATCATGGATATCGTGGTCACATTGCACTTCCTTCCTCAATTAATTAAGAATTACTTTGGTGAGGGCACCGATATGGGAGTAAATTTAAGCTATTCTATAGAGGAGAGTCCTCTGGGTACCGCGGGAAGTGTAAAGAATGCCGAGGAGCACTTGAACGAGACTTTCATCGTTGTCAGCGGCGATGTCCTCACCGATTTCAATCTCACGGAAATTATAGACTTTCATCGCAGTAGAAAAGCCATAGCCACTATTGCCCTGAAGAGTGTCGAGAATCCTCTGGAATTTGGCGTAGTCATCACCGATGAGGATGGGCGCATCCAACGCTTTCTGGAAAAACCCACTTGGGGTCAGGTATTTAGCGACACCATTAATACTGGTATTTATGTGATCGAGCCCAAAATCTTCGAATATATTCCTGAAAATACCATATTTGATTTCAGTCAAGATCTTTTCCCTTTGCTTCTCAAAAACGGAAAACCACTCTATGGGTGCACCGTTGAGGGATATTGGTGCGATATTGGCAATACCCAGCAGTATTTGCAAGCCCATCGGGATATTTTGGAAGGAAAGGCGAATATTAAACCACCTGGGATTAGAATGGAAGGGGATATATGGGTTGGCGAGGGAGCATTCATTCATCCAGCTGTGGATATACGGGGACCTGTGGTAATAGGTCAACATGCTAAGATAGAAGCGGGTGCTGAGATTAGGGAATATTCGGTTATCGGGAACAATGTGCTAGTTCGAAATAATGCCCACATCCATCGATCGATAATTTGGGAGAATTCATACATTGGACCTCAAGCTCACCTTCATGGTTGTGTACTTGGGAAGAGTTGTGATATTAAGAAGGGAGCCCGACTCGACCTTGGAGTGATAGTTGGAGATGAATGTGGGATCGGGGAAGATGCTGTCATAAATCATGATGTTAAGATTTATCCCTTTAAAACCGTAGACGCCGGAGCCACCATTAATACCAGTATCATCTGGGAGACAAGAGGGATGCGAACCCTCTTTGGTAAGCATGGTGTCTCGGGTTTGATCAATATAGATATCACCCCGGATCTGGCAATGCATTTGGCAATGGCTTTTGGAACTTTGCTCAAGAAGGACACGCACGTGATGGTGAGCAGAGACGCCAACCGAGCCTCACGAATGATTAAAAGAGCCATCGTAGCTGCCCTCAATGCTACGGGTATTCACTGTCGAGATTTAAGAGTTGCTCCAACTCCAATTAATCGATTCAATGTCCGGACCAGCCGGTGTGTGGGTGGGGTTCATATTAGGGTTTCTCCCTTTGATCCTCAATCCATTGAAATTAAATTGTTTGACGCGCAGGGAATGGACATTGATGAGATTGCCCAGCGGGGGATAGAAAAGTATTTCTATAGGGAGGACTTCAGGCGAGCCTTTTACAACGAGATTGGCGAAATCATTTTCCCCGCTCGTACGAGCGAGTATTATATAGACGGTCTGCTCAAAGTGATTGATAAAAAATTGATTAGAGATGCGAAATTCAAGGTCGTTGTGGATTATGCTTGGGGGAGCTCTTCTTTGACCATGCCTGCACTCGTAGGTAAGCTCGGTTGCGACATCATTGCCTTAAACGCTTATACCGACGAGAGCAAAACCACCATTTCCGGCGAAGAATTTCAGCAGCATCTGAAGAATTTATGTCGAACGGTTCGAGTATTTAAGGCGGATTTTGGCATCCTCATCGACAGCGCTTGCGAAAAGGTATTTGTAGTGGATGACAGGGGAAGACCCATTTCTAATGATGATCTCCTTCATTTCTTTGTGAGTCTCATTTGCCAATTTGGGAGGAAGAGGGGGAAAATTGCGGTTCCCCTCACCGTCTCCCGCGTGGTCGAGGATATCGCCGCCGAATATGGACGGAAGGTCATCAGAACGAAGGTAAGCCCCAGGGCTTTGATGGAAGCTGCTTTGAGGAAAGACGTAGTCTTTGCAGGTGCTCAAGGCGGAGGTTTAATCTTTCCTCAATTCCTACCGTCCTATGATGCCATCATGACCTTTTGCAAACTTTTAGAATTCCTTGCGAAGGCCGACAAACCGATATCGGAATTAGTTGCCGATCTTCCCGAATGCCATTTGGCTCACCAGAACACTTTCTGCTCGTGGGAGCTAAAGGGACTGGTTATGCGACGATTGATGGAGCGAGCTAAAGATAAACAAGTACAGCTTTTAGACGGAGTAAAGATTTTTGATACAGATCGCTGGGCTTTAATTCTTCCGGATCCAGAGGAGCCGGTATTTAGAATCTACGCCGAAGCCGATTCCGATAAGAGAGCTAAAGCCGAGGTTGAGAATTATATCAAATTCATTTCCAGCATCGTCTCCTCCTAGTCAAAATTCAGGTTTGGAGGTAAATTTCAGGTTTGAAAGGGATCAAGTTTGGAACCGACGGTTGGCGAGCGGTTATGTGTGATACTTTCACCTTGGAAAATGTGAGGGTGGTAGCGCAAGCCATCGCAGATTTTGTCTTGCGGGAGGGTGAACTCGAAAGGGGATTAGTTATAGGTCACGATACCAGGTTCTTTGCCGAGGAGTTTGCTTCTGCGTGTGCCTCAGTCTTGTTGGGAAATGAAATACCCGTTTATTTGGCTCGCAGAGCAATGCCCACTCCCATCACCGCGTATTGCATCAAGCTGTGTGATGCTGCGGGAGCGATCATGCTCACGGCCAGCCACAATCCTCCAGAGTACAATGGGATAAAATTCATTCCTGAATATGCTGGCCCCGCAACTCCCGAGATCACCTCACAGATCGAGCGAAACATCGAGCGGATTAAAGAATCGGGGAAAATTTTGCAGGCATCATTGGAGTCCACACTCATTCACTATATAGATCCTCTCCCTAAGTATATTGATCGTTTAAAGAATTTGGTCGATTTTGAAATTCTCAAGCGAGGAAAGCTTAAGGTAGTTTTGGATCCCATGTATGGAGCCGGTCAGGGGATAATGGCTCAAGTTTTTAAGGAGGCCGGTTGCAGCGTTCACGCTATTCACGACTACCGAGATGTACTCTTTGGCGGTACTCTACCCGATCCAACCTCAGAGAATTTAAGGGAATTATCATCCCTGGTGAGGCGCAAAGAAGCAGACCTTGGGTTGGCTCTAGATGGGGATGGCGATAGGTTTGGAGTCATTGACTCAAACGGCGTTTACCTTTCTCCCAATCGGGTGTTGCCCCTTGTGGGATTACATTTGCTCAAAGAAAAGGGCTTGAAGGGAATAGTGGTTCGATCCATAGCGACCACGCATATGCTCGATGTCATTGCTCGAAGATTTGGTGTGCAAGTCGTTGAGACGCCAGTCGGATTCAAGTACATCGGTCAAATTATGCGGGAAAAGTCGGTGGTGCTTGGTGGGGAAGAGAGCGGAGGATTAAGTATAATGGGGCATATTCCCGAGAAGGATGGAATCCTTGCCGATCTCCTGGTAGCGGAAATTGTAGCCCATCAAGAAAGGCCCTTATCCGAGCTGCTTGAAGGACTTTATGCAGAATATGGAGACTTTTTCAGCGAACGTCTGGATGTTGAATATCCCCGAGATAAGAAAGTAGCTTTACTTGAAACACTGAAGTCTAACCCACCCCTCTCCATAGGAGGTTTAAAACTGCAGGATGTTCTGGCAAGAGATGGAGTGAAGTATTTATTCGAGGGAGGAGATTGGATATTAATTCGTCCCTCTGGAACAGAACCTCTAGTTCGAGTTTATATTGAAACTCATACCAAGGAAAAATTCCACGAATTGAAAAAATATGCTCAGCGATTACTCGACCACTTTTAAAATGCATTCCAGCTAGAGAGATTCGATGTATTTTCTCAGTAGTTATTGAATTATGCTCGTCGGAGGTCGATTGTAGTTGAATGAAGCGAGGCGGTTTCTTTCTCCCATCTTAGTCTGTTTAATTTTGGGCTTCTTACTATCAACTGCTTTCTATGCTCAGCAAAGAACCCGTGAACGAGTGGGTCAACGGAAGGCCGAGCTCATTGAGATTATAAAGTCGTTGGAAAAAGAAAGGGAAAATCTAAAGAAGGAGACAAGAAAGCTAAGAGAGCGACTCCGAGCCTATGAGAAGGAAGCAGCGGCTCATGAGGGAATATTGGGTTCTTTCACAAAGGAATTGGAGGAATTGAAATTTGCCGCTGGCTTAACCGCTGTTAAGGGAACGGGTGTTGAGGTGAGCCTGGGCGATGCTTTACAGGTTCCTCCGGGTGAAGATCCTAACAATTACATCATACACGACTATGACCTACGCGTAGTGGTAAATGCCCTTTGGGATGGTGGAGCTGAGGCTATCGCCATAAATAATCAGCGATTGGTTTCCACAAGTGCCATTCGCTGCGCGGGAAATACCATTTTAGTTAATTCCATGAGGCTTGCCACACCCTATAAGATAAGAGCCATTGGGAATTCTGAGCGACTTTACCGAGCTTTACAGGAGAACAAAGATGCATCGAAGCTTTTATGGAATTATGCGAAATCCTTTGGTCTAATTGCTAAGATTAAAACCCTATCACATATCAAAATCCCAGCTTATAGCGGGAGTTTACGTGTAGAGCACGCTCGGGCCATAAAGGGAGAGGATTAAATTGGGAAGGCTCTATCTCTTACCCATCTTGGGTCTGCTCATAGGTGTCATATTGGGTTTGGTACTGAGGGTGGATATTCCATCGGTTTACGTTCCATACTTGGGTATAGCACTTCTGGCGGCTCTAGATAGTGCCTTTGGAGGTTTAAGAGCAAGTCTTGAGGGGAAATTCAATGACAAACTCTTCATCTCGGGTTTTTTTGGCAATACATTAATGGCCGCATTCATCGTTTACATAGGCGATCGGTTGGGAATTCCGTTATATTTGGCCGCCGTGGTCGCTTTCGGGGTCAGGCTTTTCCAGAATCTCGCCCTCATCAGGCGTTTAATCTTCCAAAGCAGGGGTTGGGGGTAATGAGGACGAACATCTTTCACCTCCGGCGCATTCAGAGTAAGAGGATGGAGATTACCATCGCCATAATCTGTACCATCATCGGCTTTCTTTTGGTTACTCAATTCAGGGTGCAAGGAGTCCTAAGCCGAAAATTAATGGAACTTTCAGAACAAGATTTGGGACAGATCATAAGGGAACTAAATGTGGAGATTGATGCATTGCACAGGGAAGTTACCGGTATGCGAATTCAATCCTATAAATATCGGCGTGAGACTGCTGATAAGCAGGCAATTCTCGATGAAGCTGCGAGGAATTTGGAGGATTTAAGGATTGTTGCTGGATTCACAAGGGTGCAAGGAAATGGCATCCAGATTCTCATCGCTGATAAGGAAGGAATTCTCAACGAGCATGACATTCTGGAGATTATACAGGAGCTGAGGGCCGCAGGTGCCGAGGGGATATCCATCAATGATCAGCGCGTTGTAGCAAGATCCGCTCTAGAAAAGAGAGAGGGATATATAAGAATGAATGGTAAAAGGATTCAATCACCTTATGCCATAAAAGCCATTGGGAATCCAGAGATTCTTTATCAGGCTGTGACTTTACCCGGGGGGATAAAGGATGCTCTCGATTCCTTGGAGGGCATTTCTTTTAGGATTACTAAGGAGAGTAAAGTTATATTACCCGGTTTAAGTCCTCCTAAATACCGTTATATCGCTCCTATCAAGGGGGAATAGGGGAGAGGGATGGATTTCGTCCGAATCCATCGGCATATCAAACTGAAGTCCATTGCAACCCTCATCGCCTTGACCTTTTTTGTTTCGACGGCTGCGTTTGCTGATTGTCTCATTCATTGGAAAAAAATCCACAGTGGTGTAGAAATTAACGGAATCCCAGTGGGTGGTCTCACCCCCGCTCAGGCATTCAAAAAGGTCCATTCCCGCTTTAAGCCCTTCCTTAAGCGCTCAGTAATCGTGTGTTACTCCGATAAAAGTTGGAAGATATATCCTTCCCAATTGAATACAAAAATTGACATCTCAAAAACCGTTGAGGAGGCTTTCGCAGTGGGAAGGGAGGGAAGCATCTTTAATCGGCTCCGTTATAGGTTTTCCTGTTGGTACGAGCCAGCGATGATACCCTTGAAATTTTCCATGGATGGCCGGTCCTTAAGTGCGGTTATGGAGCAGATCGCAAGGGAAATTGAGAGAAAGCCCGTAAACGCCGGCATCAGGATCAAAAACGCTCAAGTTGAAGTCATTCCAAGTCAAGTTGGGATTCAGGTGAAGAGAGCACAAGCCCTTTCTTTGATCAGAGCTAGGCTTTTTGCACTCAATAAACGACAGGTGAACCTTCCCATTACCATCCTCGCCGCTCGCATCGGTGATGGCGATATCATTGAAGCTCTAAAAGATGTTAGATCGATGCTTAAGAGCCCTATAACCTTGAAATATGATAAATATTCTTGGGAGATTTCACCGGAAAAGATCGGCGAACTCATCGAATTTAAGGAAGTGGAAGAATCGAAGGGGAGAGGAAAACGGGTGATACTCCGAGCCCATTTACACAAAGGGAGGGTCAAAGAGTATATCAAGGAGATCACGAAGAATTTTAATATCCCTCCCAGGGATGCTAAATTTAGAGTAAATGGACCTAAGGTTACCATCATCCACAGTCAATACGGTCGAGAAGTGGATGCTGATACTGCCTTTGACGGTATAAATCGTGCCGTACGTGATGATAAGCCTCCGCGGGAAGTATCGCTGACCACCAGGGTTGTGGAACCCAATCTCACCACGGAAGAAGCCAAGACTATGGGGATAAGGGAAAGAATATCCACCTTCACTACCTCCTATAATCCTAACCACAAAACTAGGACGCACAATATCCATCTACTGGCCAAAAGCCTGGATGGAACGATCGTACCTCCCAGAGAAGTCTTCTCATTCAACAAAACAGTTGGTCCTCGGACGGCGGAGAAGGGATACATGGAGGCCCCCATGATTCTCAATGGAGAACTCGTCCCCGCCATTGGAGGAGGTGTATGTCAGGTAACGACGATCCTCTTCAATGCGGTATTTTTCGCCGGATATCCCGTGGTGGAGAGACAAAACCACAGTTTTTATATCAGCAGATATCCGGCGGGAAGAGATGCCACAGTTTCCTATCCTAAACCCGACTTCAAATTTCGCAATGATACTCCCGCCCATTTGCTGATAAAGGCCTGGTGCGCTCCGAGCACCATAACTATCGCCATTTATGGCACCGATTTTGGTACAGAGGTTTCGTATACCACCTCTCCTTTCACCAATCTGAAACCCTACCCCATAGAATATAAAGAGGATCCCGCCCTACCTAAAGGGGAGCAAGTTGTTGAAGAGAAGGGAGTGGAGGGACGAGAGATCGCCGTAATAAGAACGGTTAAGAGAAAAGGTGCGGTAGTTAGGGAAAACAGGTTTATAAGTCGCTATAGACCAAAAGCCGCCGTGGTCCGGGTGGGAACCATGGAGGTCCCCCAACCATCTCAAGAGACAGCAGCTCAAGAGACAACTTAGAGAGTGGAGGTTTAAAAATGGTGATAACCAGAAGTATCAGCTTTTCAACCAGGGGAAATACCGATGTCATAGATATTACGGAAAGGGTTCAAAGAGAGATAAAGAATTCCCCTGTATCCAGTGGTATAATTACCATCTTCGCTCCGGGGTCAACGGGTGGCCTTACCACCATAGAATTCGAATCAGGACTGCTCAGCGATTTCAAGGATGTGATGGAGCAATTAATTCCCCTGGGAGATTATAGGCATAATCTTAAATGGGGAGACGCAAATGCCCATTCTCATCTGAGAGCTTCCCTTGTGGGACCTTCCTTAACTGTGCCTTTTACCGATAAGGAACTCAATCTGGGCACTTGGCAGCAAATAGTATTCGTCGATTTCGATATTAGACCTCGTAACAGAAATTTGATTCTAAAAATCATCGGGGAATAGGCTCAATCTATTATAATGTGGATATAAAGTTGTCTTTAATTTTATTTATACCGAGAAAAATCATATGTATTATTAACGAGTTAGGTTCATATTTGCTCTTTATATAGTAAGGATATTCACAAGGCATTTGAACAAGCTCTGGGAAAAGCATCAGCCCAGAGGGTTAGGAAAATAAATCTTAGGCTCAACTTTATCCTTATATAAGGAGGTTATGATGGGTAAGACCGCTTTACTGATCATTGATATGCAATGTGATTTTGCCAAACCAGGTGGAAAGCTATATGTTAAGAATGGGGAAAGCACCATTCCCATCATAAAAGAGTTATTGGAAATTGCCCGAAGGAATGATCTCCCGGTCGTGTATTCAGTTGATTCTCATTTCAATCCCGACCCCGAATTTGAAATTTGGCCGTTACATTGCGTAGCCGGCACACCAGGGGCGGAAATAGTTGAGGAACTTCTTCCAGACTTTGATCGAGGCGAGATACTCATTCGCAAGGGAAGTTTTGAGTATTCGGCCTTCGCTCCAGAATTTAAGGGGGAAAGCCATTTAACAAGATTACTCGAGGATCGAAAGGTAGAAAGGTTAGTGGTCACTGGGCTCGCTTATGACTTTTGCGTTGGTAGTACAGCTTGCGATGGAACCAAGGCGGGTTTTGAGGTATATTTAGTTTCCGAAGCAACCAAAGCTGTGGATATAGTCTCAGAGGGAGTTTCCACAAAGAAGGCCATGGATGAAAGGTTGCAAGGTGTGGGGGTGAAGATCATATCCCTCGAGGAAGCAAGGGAACTTTTAAAGAGCGTCTGATTTCCATCAAAGGAGGGATTTAAAATATTTCACATCGCTTCTGAGGAGATCATCAAAGCTGGGAAGATAACTGATGTTTACTTTGAGCGTGGAGTTCAAATCCTGAAAGCAAAAAATATCGACAAATGGGTCAAAGGGGAAGTTCGTGCCACCGACCTACCGGAGGATTGGGATTGGGCCGTTTTCGCCGGGCTTGAGGAAGCCGTTCATCTTCTTTCGGGGTTAAAAGTCAACGTTGAGGCAATGCCCGAGGGCACTCTGTTTCATCCCGAAGAGCCGGTGATGATCGTCGAGGGGAAATATCTTGACTTTGCGGTGTATGAAACCTCACTTTTGGGATTGCTGTGCCAGGCGTCAGGGGTAGCCACGAAAGCGGCTCGATGTAAAATGGCAGCTGGGGATAGGAAGGTCTATAGCTTTGGAGCCAGGCGAATGCATCCAGCCATAACACCAATGGTTGAGAGAAATGCTTATATTGGTGGATGCGATGGTGTAGCCGTCCCCGAAAGTGCCAAATTAATAGGGGAGAAGCCCATTGGAACCATGTCACATTCGCTCATTTTAACCATCGGCGGTGAAGAAGAAACTTTTCGAGCCTTTCACGAGGTCATCGATCCTCAAGTGAAAAGGGTGGCCCTCATCGACACTTTCAATGACGAGAAATTCGCCGCCGTAAAAGCCGCCCAGGTCCTGGGAAAGGATTTATTCGCGGTCCGCTTAGATACCCCCCGTTCTCGTCGGGGGGATTTCTTAAAAATCCTTCAAGAGGTTCGTTGGGAGTTAGACCTCAGGGGATACGAATATGTCAAGCTATTCGTGAGCGGGGGCATAGATGAACATAAAATAGCGGAATTCAATCCTTATGCGGATGCTTATGGCGTGGGGACAGCCATTAGCAACGCCCCCGTCGTCGATTTTTCCTTCGATATAGTTGAAATCAAGGGTGAAGCCATTGCCAAGCGCGGTAAGATGTCGGGTTCTAAAAATGTTTTGCGTTGCAGAGATTGCTTCACCACAAGGGTGATTCCAGTGGGACGTGAGGTCGAACGCTGCACGTGCGGCGGAAAGATGGATATCCTTTTAAAATCGCTAATAAGAGAGGGTCGAATTGTAGGGGACATTCCAGAGGCGGGGAGAATTAGAGAATATGTCTTGAATCAATTGAGGCATCTCACCCTCACTTTATAAAGGAGAAACAGAATTGAAGGTCAGAGCTGTAGTAGATCGCATCGAAGGCGAGATGGCCATCTTGCTTTTAGAGAAAAAGTCTATTTTATGGCCCCTTAAAGCTCTCCCAAGAGGATGTCGAGAGGGAGACATAATATCCATTGATTTAAGGATAGACAAAGGGGCCACTCTAAAACGTTCAAGAGAGATTTCAAGCTTCATCGAGAAGCTTTCAAAAGAAGAAAAACGAAGTTCGTAACTATGATCGTCTCACCTCTTTAGTTCCCCACTTTTTTGACCGATAAAAAGGATAGACTAATAAAAAATAGAAGGTAAGGAGCTACTTTATGGTAAAATTTGTTTCTAAAGCGAAAGTGCATCCTCAGATCTTATTTGCTGAGATCATTAGCAGCTTAGCTCGAATGCTCGATATGATCGAGGGATATATTCCCATCATTCCCATAAACTCGGTATCTTATCCGTACATCTGGGGAAGAAGCTGGGTTTGGACTCGAAGTATCTCCGGGATATCTTCTATGCTGCTCTCCTCCATGATATCGGGGAAATAGCCATTGCCGATAATATCCTTTATAATTCCAAAGTCCTCTCAAAGATGCAATTGATTAATGTTTGGGAGCATCCGGTATGGGGAGCAGAAATTGCTAAAAAGTTGCCCTCCCTCATTTATCACAAGCGCTCCCTAACCCAGAGGCAAATCTTGGATATATGGGAGCATACCATAATAGGCGAGGAAATCGCGAGGCAGTACCCTCGCTTGATGGCGCAGCTTTTTTAATCAGGTGGTCTCATGAGTGGTGGGATGGTAGTGGTTACCCAGATCAACTGGTCTGGGATCAAATTCCCTTGGGATCTCAAATCATTAACATTTGTGATACCTATGACGCTCTTCTCAATGATCGTCCCTATAGAAAGGCCTTCTCCAACGAGGATACTTTGAAGGAAATCAAAACATTTTCCGGTGTGCAATTTAACCCCGAATTGGCTGAGGAGTTTCTCTCACTTCAACCCGGATTTGAGAAACTGCTTTCGAGACTGGAGCGAGAGTTCAATGCTCTGCTGGGTGAGTTCTTGCCCACGGAGAAAGAACTCGCAAGTTTTTCTGAGGATTATATCATGGTAACACTGAGAGTCTTTGCTCGGGTCATCGATGCCAGACATGCATATACTCAAACGCATTCATGGCGAGTAGCAAATATTGCTCAGGAAATAGGTGAAGCCATGAAATTACCCTCCAAAGAAATTGAGGAAATCAGAGTAGCCGCTCTTCTCCACGACGTAGGGAAGGTAGCCATTTCCGGTCTGATCTTGGATAAGCCCTATTATCTTTCCAAGAAGGAACTTAAGCTCATTCACGCCCATCCTCTCCGTTCCGAGGAGGTTATCAGAAGAATCCCTGGTTTGGAGAAAGTGGCCGAAATCGTTGCTTACCACCACGAGCGCTATGACGGTTTGGGATATCCCAGGGGCCTGAGCGGCTCAGACATTCCCCTTGCATCGAGAATTCTCGCTGTTGCTGATGCTTTTGATGCCATGACATCGGATCGGCCTTATCGAAGGGCTTTAACCTGGGAACAGGCTTTGGGAGAGGTTGAAAGACATGCAGGGACCAATTCGACCCTGAAGTGGTGAAGGTGGTGGAATAAAGGGGTCGTAGAAAATAATGGTGTACTTTTGATGCCCTCCGATATTCAAATGCTCTGCAAGTTGTCCAAAGAAAGTGCTGATGTATATGAGGATTGGCGAGGGAAGTACTTCACCCCTAAGGAAATCCACTGGCTCAAGGAATGGAGAAAAAATATATCGCGGTTTACCGGGGAATCACAAGAGACCCTCTTCAAGCGGGCTCTAGCTTTCATAACCGTTTTTAAGACTATAAATTATTGGCTATCCTTCCGATTGTTTGACCTCAAAAGGAAGTCTTTCTCTCCTCAGGAAATCTTTCAATTTTATGTTAATCAGACGAATAGCTGGGTATTTGATAATCATCTTAAAAATGAAGTCCATAATCAAAATGCTCTTTCACTCACACCCCTAATCAATGCCGATGTAATGTTCTTTTATCCTCCCACTCCGAGTGGATATGATGACTCAGATCTACGATTTCTCCTCTGGGAAAGATGGATTCGCGAAAACATCGAGTTCCATTTGAGGGACCTCATTGGTGGAGATGAAGGAAGAGTTTTGGGTCAATCCTTTGAAGACGAGGATACATATTTGGAAGCCATAGATTCCTTTCTTTCAAGAGCTGGACATTTTAGGATATGGGTAATATCCTATAACAAGAAAACGATCACGGCCCACGACGAAATTAATAGGATAATAAAAAAATATAAAAAAATAAAGAAGGAAGCAGAGATAGAGTTTTTAGCCCCGGAAAGATCCATCCTTGAAAGATTGATTGTTGCCAAGTAGATTTAATTTTCTAATTACAATGCGAAAAACGTTAATCCTTTTACTAACCATAATCTTTTTTCTTTTTTCAGCATCCCCCGTTGTAGCTCAGATTGAGCCCTCTATCAGTGCTGCCTCTGCGATATTGGTGGATGCGAAAAGTGGACAGATTCTATGGCAGCGAAATGCTCACCAAAGATGCCCCATGGCAAGCACAACCAAAATAATGACCGCGATATTGATCCTAGAATATGGGAGGTTAGCGGATGTGGTGACCAGTACTCAGCGGGCCTCAGATGTTGGGGAATCCAAGATTTATCTTACGGCAGGGGAGCGAAGAACCATTGAAGAGTTGCTTTATGGCATGATGTTGGAGTCGGCGAACGATGCTACGGTGGCTTTGGCAGAGTACCTGGGAGGTACCGTCGAGAATTTTGTGCAACTCATGAATCGCAAGGCGAGAATCATTGGAGCTCGCAATACTCATTTTGCCAATCCTCATGGTCTCCACTCCGATGATCATTACTCAACCGCCTATGATTTATCCTTGATTGCCAGATATGGTCTACTCGATGCCAAATTTGCCAAGATCGTTTCCACAAAGGACTACACTATTCCCTGGCCTGGCAATCAATATCCTCGGCGATTGAAGAATCACAATAAATTGCTTTGGATGTATCCTCACGCCGATGGAATAAAAACGGGTTACACTAAACAAGCTGGTCACTGCCTTATTTCCTCAGCTACCAAAGATAATATTAGCCTCATTTGCGTGGTATTGGGGGCTCTCAACAGCGAGGCTTGTTACAATGATAGCCAGCAATTGTTGGGGTATGGATTCAACTCCTTTAAGCGGGAGAAGGTGGTGAGGAAAGGCAAGGTCTATGCTCAGATACCCCTGCCGACATGGGGGAATCGAAAACTCAATTTAATCGCTACAAGGGATTTGACCTTTTTGGTAAAGCAGCAACCGCGAAGTTTAAGGACAGAGGTCAGGGTGGATCGACCTGTCTTACTTCCCATCACCAAGGGGCAAAAAATCGGTGAGATAAGGATAATTCAAGATGGATATGAATTGGGTAGAGCAGACCTTGCCGCCGAAAGAACCATTCTTGAACCAACCTTTATCGAAAAGTTTTTTATATACATAAGGTCTCTTATGAGGAAAGCCTGGCGTAGAAAATGATTAATATGTTAAACTTTGTTTAGAAAAGCCCAAAGAGCCGAGGAAAAGAGGAGGAGCTATTTTGATGGAAGAAGGCAAATCGAAGAAGGCTTTACTCGGTGAAGATGCTTTGGTTAATCTTTCTAAAAAGAGTGATGAGGAAATCCAACAAATTTTGGACGAGTTATATAAGGAGGAGGAAAGATTATCCTATCGGCGTAGAATCTTACATGGAAAGATAGATATATTAAGAGCCGAATTGGTTGAGCGGTTGAAGAAGAGGTGCGAGGCCGGTAAAAGTGTCATCTCTGGAAGTGATATTCAACGCCTTGCAAAAATTTTGGCCAGAGGGTTCAAGCATACTAAAGATGTCTACTAATCTTCCTCTGCCAACAATTTGTGAGGGAAATTTGGGCAAAAGGGAGGGAAGTTTACTCCAAAATAGAAATTATTAAGGGGTTAATCGTTTGGAGTTATATATGCTTTGCAGTAAATGTGGGCAGGAAAATGAGAATAGGGCTAAATTTTGTGTAAGATGTGGTGCAGAATTGGAGTCTCGGGAAGCCGATAGCACTATATCTTTTACGTCTATTGAGGAAGCCGAGGAAGAGGAAGCTGTAGTAGAAGAGGAACCATTGCCCGGCGAAAGAATCGTTTTGGTGGTTAAGAAAGGACCCATTGTGGGGCAAAGGTTTCCCATAGAGTCAAAGGAAATTACCTTGGGCAGAGATCCTCAAAGCGATATCTTTTTGAATGACATCACTGTCTCTCGCAAACATGCCAAAATCGCCACAACTCCCGATGGCATCATTATCACGGATGTCGGGAGCCTTAATGGAACCTATGTCAATGGAAAGAGAGTGGAAAGCACCTTTCTTAAACACGGTGACGAGCTACAGATTGGAAAGTTTAAGTTAATTTTTTTAACGGGGGGAACTTTATAATTTGAGCGGGGGAGAGAAACGATGGCAAAGAGAGAAAGGAATTATATGACCATAGGCGAAGTCGTATCCAGACTTAAAGATAAGTTTCCAGGCCTTTCTATCAGCAAAGTTCGCTATCTCGAAGAGGAGGGGTTGATTAAACCCGAGCGCACTAAGGGGGGATATCGTAAATTTTCGGAGGAGAATATCAAACGCTTAGAGACTATACTCAGGTTGCAAAAGAAAAAATTCTTGCCTCTGGATGTCATCAGGGAGAGACTAAGATTATTGGATAAGGGAGAATCCTTGCCTGAATTTGAGGAAGTCCCGCTGACCGAGTGTTATCCTTTTCCCGAAGAAACGCAAGTTTCTCTCGAAGATGTGTCCCAGCTAGCCGGTTTATCCACCGATGAGATAAAGGATCTGGAAAGTTTTGGAATTGTGAAACCAAAGCAGACAGAGGAGGGGAGAATTTTCAGCTCTCTTGATGTGAATATCATGCGGATTGCTCGAAGTCTCTCCAGATATGGTATCGAACCTCGCCACCTTCGCATGTATGAAAATTTTGCCGAGCGAGAAGCATCCTTTTTTCAGCAGATTCTTCTGCCCACCTTAAAGCAGAAAAGTCC
Source organism: Actinomycetota bacterium (assembly GCA_030018275.1). NCBI lineage: Bacteria > Bacillati > Actinomycetota > Actinomycetota bacterium. Next base: position 38,489 of record JASEGB010000007.1, read on the forward strand.
CGAGGGTCGGGAAAGAACTATCGAAAGGCTATCCGAGCTTGTAAAATTATCTGAGGAATTCAAAAGATTGGTGCTTCAAAAAACTCTTCGCTGCTATTTCCCAGAACTTTAGCCTCACTCAAATATTATTTGTAGGGAACGCTATTGTGTCATTATCTCCATCTTCAAGGCGAAAGGCATAAATTTATTGCCGACCAAATGCTGGGCCGCCTTTCTAAATGGCTCCGCTTGATGGGTTATGATACCCTTTATTTCAAATCCATTGATGACATCGAACTCATCCGAATTGCCAGGAAACAGGGGAGAATTTTATTGACGAGGGATACGGGTCTTATAAGGAGAAGGATCGTGAAAAGTCGGGTGAGAGCGATATTCATAGAAGATGATTTATTGGACAATCAGTTGAGACAGCTCATAAGAGAATTAAACCTAGATACCGAGAGGCTTTCCCCTCCGCTTTGTGTAGAGTGTAATTCTCCTTTGGAGGAAGTGCCCAGGGAGAGGGCCAGGGGACAGGTACCCAGCTATGTATATAGAACCCAAGATCAGTTTGTAGCATGCCCCGTTTGTGGCAGGTATTACTGGAGGGGAACCCACTGGCAACATGTTAGAAAGAGAATTCGCACTCTGCTTAAGTGAAGGTTATAGATAGTGATGCCGGCTGTGAATTGTGTAGTTAATCAGAAAGTTTAGTGAGAGAGGAACGATACCAATCATACAAAGAGCCGATGACAACAGAATTCCTCGCTTATTTTCCTTTAACGTCGAGATTATTGCGACGAGGCTCGTGATCAGGTAGTAAATCCACAGGGCTAAGGAGCCCATGGCTTTCGCATCTAAGAACCAGTTGCCTCCCCAGAAGGCCCTCGCTTTAAAGGATCCCGAAATAATCGCCGCGGTTAGAAGAAGAAAGCCAAAAGTAAGGTAAATACAGGTGAGTACGGAGCGGATTTTCTCAAGGGTAAGCCCATTTTGTTGCATTCTGCCTCGATCATCCAATCTTTGAAGGGCAAGATATATACCGCCACTTAGGGCGGCGATTCCGAAGCAAACGTAACCCGATACCCCCAACATGGCGTGGGTAAGACAAATCTTCCAAACCATTTTTTTCTTCCTCCATCATCGATGAGTGATGAGTTTTTTGCTATAATTACCCCTAAATGGGTATTATTATAAATGCAGTTTATATCCGGGAGTCAAAAAGAGCAACGATGGAAGTTTCAAAGGAAGAAAAGGTCCCAAAAGGGAATGGGTGGGGTGAAGACAAGGAAAGAGAAGAGATAAAATTCGCGCATCCCAGCGAGAAACAGTGTGCCAAGATTTTGGATTTTTATGGCATAAAATGGCTTTATGAGCCCAGGACCTTTCCAATAGAATGGGACAAGAAGGGAAACGTGATACAGAGTTTTACCCCCGACTTCTACCTCCCAGATTTCGATCTTTACATCGAGTTAACCACCATGAGTCAAAAGTTGGTAACTAAAAAGAATAGAAAGGTAAGGAGACTGCGCGAGTTATACCCGAACATAAACATTAAAATCTTCTATCAGAAAGATTTTCGCAATCTTCTTTTAAAGTATGGGCTACATACAAAGCATTTCCCCGAAGGGCAGGCGAAGGACAAAGGGGAAAAGTAGGGTATCAATGGGGGTGAAAACAGAACGTGTTTGAGGATATAGAAAAAGTTTTATTTTCCGAGGAAGACATCAAAAAGAAAGTCAGGGAATTGGGCGAAAAGATATCTCAGGATTATAAAGGCAAAGATCTCCTATTGATAAGTGTACTTAGGGGAGGAGTGGTTTTTTTAGCCGATCTAATACGTCATATTTCAATCTCCGTTTCCGTTGATTTCATGGCCATATCCAGCTACGGTTCTACGACGGAATCGCTTGGTGTTGTAAAGTTGCTTAAAGATCTTGAAGAGAGCATTGATAAAAAACATGTATTAGTTGTGGAAGATATCATCGACACGGGGTTGACACTCAATTATTTACTCCGCAATTTACAATCAAGGCATCCAGCCAGTCTTAAAGTCTGTGCTTTACTGGACAAATCCGTTCGCCGGATAGTCGACATCCCCATAGATTATAAAGGCTTTGATGTACCCGATGTGTTTGTAGTTGGATATGGGCTGGATTATGAGCAGAAATATCGCAACCTTCCTTTCATTGGTATTTTAAAGCCTGAGGTTTACGGCGAGTAAAAGGTAAAGAAATCCTGGATTAAGAGAAAAATAGAAAGAGCCCCAAGTAATCCTCAGCATCTTCCTTTTCAAAGAGCTTTACTTTATGATGATATATTGGATGCCTTCCACTCTTCAAGTTGTTCTTTGTGAGAACTTCTTGGGGCTCCGAAACTTATTTAAAACCAATAAGTAAGAAAAAGTCAATATAAAATTTTGGAATTTTTAAATTCTTTGAAGTTTCCCAAGTAAAAAAGCAAATTTTTTTATTTGAAACCGGAATAAGAAGCGGAAGGGGTGTGGTTTAAAATGCAGGTTCTAGTACCCCAGCCTGCACAAAGCCTAGTCCCAATCCTAGCGCTTGAGCTGCTGCTTTAGATAAGTCGAACATTCTCCCATCAATGAAGGGTCCTCTATCGTTGACTCGAACGACTATGTGTTTATCTCCATATGTTATTCCCAAGTAAGTTCCAAAGGGCAAAAAGGGTGAGGCACAAGTGAAGTCATTTTCATTAAATATCTCTCCACTCGATGTCGAACGCCCATTAAATTCATTGCCGTACCAGCTGGCTACCCCATAGAATTTTAACCCAGTTGCTCTATAATTTTTGGGCATGGTTTCCCCGGTGATATAATGATCCATAACATATGGTTGAACATAACAGGGGACGGCCCTCACTTCTGCACAAAGGGGGAGACTATTTTTTGCCCTTTTCAACCTCTCTGATTGTTTTCTTTCTTCCTCTTGTTTCAGCAAATTCCGAAATTCTCGATCCATATTGATCAGAAGTCTTTGCTTTTTCGCCAACTTTGTCTTCAGAAGACCCAATTCAGCCTCTCTTCTTCGGCGCAATATTAATTGCTCCAATTTTTCCTTTGCTAGCTTTTCCCTCATTTGTTCAACCTTGGATTTTTTTCTTTGAATATCATCGATGAGTTTAAGGTCACACTCGATGATTCGGGACAAAATGGCAATTTTCGTCAAAAAGTCCTTAAAATCGCCAGCTCCAAGGAGAATTTCGAGAAATTGAACATTTCCATTTTTATAAATCTCTCTCAGCCGAGTGTTTAGAATGTTTCTTTTGATTCCTAAGTCCTCTTTCAGTGAATCTAATTTGGAGTATATTTTGAGCATCTTTCTTCCGGTGACTTCAAGTTCGGAGTTGATGGCTAAGTAGATTTCCTGAGCGAAATCAATCTCAGCTTGAAGTTCTCTTATCTCTTTCGATACTTCGTCAACTTGGGATTTTTTCTCGCGCAGTGATTTGCTGGCACCGGCGTGAGCCAGGGAGGGAAAGAAAACAAAGATTAAGAGCAAGCATATTATCTTGGAGGATCTTCCGAGATTCATCGCTTCCTCCTTTGCCTCATCTCTATTCTTATCGGTCAAAGGAGTTAAAATTTTATACAAACTTTTTTGAAAAGAAGGAGATTTGCTTTCGGTACAGAACTTAAGGATAGAGACCTCCTGGACGATAAAAAAGACGATTAGTGTCATGAGAAAATTACTCAGCAATTTTTGAAGTAGTGATCGCTGGAGGGATTATAGTGATTGAAAAGAGTCGTTCCTTCTTAGGAGCTCTCTTCTGCATTTTGATCTTCTCCTTGATAATCTTCATGGCAATTCCAACTTTTGCTACCCCCGCAGCTATAGAGCAAAAGAAGGCGGAAGCCGATCGCGTAAAAGCCCAGATCGAGGAAATGAACAGAGCTTTAGAGGAAGCGGTAGAACAGTATAACTCCGCTGCAGTTAAGCTTGAGGAAACCCAAAAGGCAATTGAGGAGAATAGGTTAAAGCTCGAGAAGGCTAAAGAGGAGCTGGCGCAAAACCAGAGGGTGCTCAATGAACGCATCGCTGGGATTTACAAACACGGGAAGGTAAATTTCATCTCTGTTCTACTTGCTACTAAAAGCTTCGATAATTTTTTGGTTCGTTTGGATTGGCTGGTCCGCATAGGGAAGCAAGACCTCGAAGTCTTGCGTCGGATTCAAAGGGTTAAGAGACAGATAGAGGAGATTGAATCGAAGCTGGAGGAAGAGAAAAGACGACGATTAGCATTAAGAGAGGAGCTTGAAGCAAAGAGGTGGCAGATTGAGGGGCAGATACGAGAAAGGAGAACATTCCTTTCAAGCGTTGAGGAAGAAATTGCCCGGTTGATTAGAGAAGAGGAAGAGAGACAAGCCAGGCTTAGGGCAGAAGCCCTGCGTCGAGCTCAGGAGGAGGCTCGACAGGCTGCTGAACGAAGGGCGAGAGAATCCTCGGAAGGGCGATCATCGGGAAATTCAGAAGGAGAGAAGCCAAAGGAGCCAGAAGAATCTAAAGGCAGTGATCCTCCCGCTAATCCCAGTAGGGGAAGAGAGGTTGTTTCCATTGCCATGAAATATATAGGTGCACCATATCATTGGGCGGGGGAGGGCCCTGGGGGTTGCCCAACGGGAGAACATTCAATCTGCTTTGACTGTTCTGGGTTCACCATGTACTTATACAAGCAGGTGGGAGTGACCCTTCCCCATTCATCGGCAGCGCAATACCATCGCGGCAAACCCGTAAGTTATGACAACTTGAAGCCAGGAGATCTCGTATTCTTTGGCAGGGATGGCATCTCCCATGTGGGCATTTACATTGGTAATGGAAATTTTATTCATGCTTCAACGAATGGGGATGCGGTTAAAGTCCAGACTCTAAGCTCTCGCTCCGATTACATTGGAGCTTGCCGTCTTTAATTTTTGGCTCTTTTGAATTTCCCCCCTTATACCGCTGTCCCCTGGTATTCCCCGTACTTATTTTGACTCATTTTGTAGGATTTTTTAATCCGCGAGCGAATCTTCTTATAAACGAGTCTGGGAAAGGAGCTGGCGTGGTCTTAGATCCAAGGAAATATTATAATGAAGAATGCTATGCTCTCCAGAATTGCATGCATTGTGGGGACTGCATCGCCTTTGCTCTGAGGTATCTTAGGGAGGCGGAATTAGCTCCGGATAAGAGGGAGGACGCGGCGACAAGAAAAAGAAGAACGGTCATAAAATTCATTCTCTCGACGATAGCGTCGGAAAATCTTCCTTGTGAAAAGGCACTTTCTCTCGTGGATTTAAAGACCTATGTAAACAAACTTTTGCAGGGGGAAGGAGAACTCCCCATCTGTCATTATGAATTTAGATAACGGGAGAGATAATACGTGCCTCCTAGGTTGGGGAAATACCGCACGAAACGTTTGCACGAGATGTTCTGTTGGATAACTTTGGGTTTTACCCTCCTTACCATAGTTTTCATTGCATATGTCTCTTTTCACGGACGATTCGTGGTTAAACCTGTACCAAGGGTTTCTGTAAAGAAAGGGGAGGAAAAGCGGGAGAAACAATCACAGACTGGGCCAAAGCAGGTTGTCAAGGAACCAATAAAGGTCATTGGAGAGATAATGGTAGTCATTGATGGACTTAACTTCCGCTCCTCTCCAGAGAGAGCTTCGGATAATGTTATAAGCGTTTTAAGGAAAGGAGTAAAGCTAAAGGTGGTCTCAAAAATCGAGGGGTGGTACAAGGTGGTTACCCCCGATGGCAAAAGGGGGTATGTTTCCGCCCACCCTAGATACGTGAGGATTCTTAAAATGAAACAATGAGGGAGCAAAGTTGAGAAAGATTTTTGGGAAGGCCAAGGATTTTTATCGAGCAAGGATCGTGAGGATAGAAGAGGAGACCCCTCCCGATTTTGATTGGAGGGAAGACATACTTTATCGGTCGCCGCCTGAGTACAGGGAAAAAGTTCGGATTAGATACGATGTGGAGATAGTGAGCATGGATAGTGGAGCGACTCATCTAGTGAAAAGTTGTAAAATTCGTGAAAAAGCGGAGTCTGAACTCGAAAAGATAGAGGAGGACCTCGAGGATTTAACCAAAATGCAGTTTGGGAGGAAATATAAATTGGAATAAATGAAATGTCCCAAGAAGCCTTCCTTGAGTCACCCCCTACTTACAAACCTTCCCATTTCATACTCCGCAATTGTTCCTTTACTCTAGCTAACCTCACAGCCAGCTATTTCGATTCCCAACTTTGGAGCTGCTACTGGTACGATTGCTTTCGGAGTTCACCTCTTAGGACTTCTTGGGACAAATAAAAATTATCACATCTTCAAATGAATGTCAATAAAATTTTTTACTCCATTTTCAGATGTTTATTCGAACATATGTTTGATTCCAAGTGACGGTTTCTAATGACTTTCGAAACTCGATTTAGGCGTTTTACGGTCTAAACAAAGCTTACAGGTCGGGGATGAATTTTCCTAAGTAAGGGAAGATCGATGGAGGAATCGGATATTTATTTAAAGCATTCGCATCAAATCAAAATAGAGAGCAAACAAATTTCCGGGGCTTAGAAGCGAAATGCGAGAGCTCTCTTGAACTCGAATTTTTGGGGGAAAGGAAAAATTTAGTTTGATAATATATCTTATGTCAAATTATCATTTTTCATACAAGCTTCTTCGTTGAAGGTAAAACCTAAAATTACGAGTGCTTTAGGATGTGATCTTTCAAATTGTGCACCTTTTCAGGACAGTACCTTGAGACGATTTCAATCGCTTGCTCCCTCAATTTACTGTGTTCAATTTTGCAGCTTTGGGGTATCTCACCCCGAATGGCAGCGCTGGTATTCTCGGTGATTTGGATCAGTTCGGTGGCGATTACTCCATTTAACCAGATTAAATCCTTGAGCACATTTAGCATTTGTTGAGTGTCATGGACCTCCATTGGATGAATCCTCCCTCTTTCATTGGGCGAGAAAGCCAGAAATTTTTAGGGTTTTGGAAAATATTGGTGAGGTGAATCTAGGGTTTAACTTGAACTTCTCCCTTGCGCCGCTAATCCGTGAATAAATCCACTATTCTTCCCGCTAAAACCTCTACTAATCCCTTATCAGTTAATTTTAACTCTGGGATCACCGCTAAGGAAAGGAAAGATAAGACCATAAAGGGATTCGCCACCCTTGGATTGAGTTCAAGGACAGCCCTCCTTAGTTCTTTCACCTCCCGATAGACCTCTTCAAGTGTTTTATCCGACATGAGCCCGGCGATGGGTAAAGGTACACAGGTTATTTGGCCACTTCTGGCTACGGCCAATCCTCCTTTCGCGTTTATGATTGCATTGACCGCCATTGCCATATCGTGATCATTCGTTCCAACGACGGCTATATTGTGAGCATCGTGGGCAACTGTGGAAGCCAATGCCCCCGATTTAATGCCGAATCCTTGAACTAAACCCAGGGACTTATTTCCCGTATCTTTATGGCGCTCTATGACCGCGATTTTGATTATATCATTCTCAATATCGGCCACCACATCCCCATTTTCCACCTTTGGGGGGAGGATGAGTTCCTTCGTTATTATTTGATTTGGAATTATGCCCATTACCCGGCATCTCCTCCCCCTGGCAGAAATGGTAAAGTAAGAAAAATCAATTTCTTTAAATCTTACGCTATCCTTTACTTCCATCGGAGGTTCAATCTTCTTGACATCTTTGATGATTTCGCCCCCCTGCACCACCAATTGCCCGCTTTTATAAACGGAGTTTATGGACACCGAGTTAAGATCATCCAAGATCACAATATCTGCCAGGAATCCGGGGGCTATGGCTCCTCGATCCCTCAAACCAAAATAATTTGCCGGATTGATGGTTGCGAGTTGAAATGCACGAAAGGGATTCAGCCCCTGCGCAATGGCCATTTTTAAGAGCGCGTTAATTTCACCTTCCTCGATGAGATCCTCGGGATGCCTATCATCGCTCACGAGGAGGCATCTTGGAGCAGTGAATTCATCGACGATAGGAATGAGATTTTTTAAGTTTTTGGCCGTGGAACCCTCTCGAATCATTATAAACATCCCCCGCTTCAGCTTTTCTCTGGCCTCTTCTAATTGGGTGCACTCATGGTCCGAGCGGATTCCCGCTGCAATGTAGGCGCAAAGCTCCTTTCCGCAAAGACCTGGGGCGTGTCCATCAACGAGGTTGAATTTCAGTTCAAGTTTTTCCATAACCGCTGGGTCTTCTGATATCACTCCAGGAAAATTCATCATTTCTGCTAGGCCTAGGATGGATTCTTCATCCATGAGGGGCTCGAGATCCCTTGCGGAGAGTATAGCTCCACTCGTCTCCAGATGGGTTGCCGGTACGCAAGAAGGAAGCACGAAGAAGATGGAAATGAGACCATTTTTTGCTGCCTCAATCATGTATCGGATTCCCTCAACTCCCGCTACATTGGCAATCTCGTGAGGATCCGCTATTACGGTGGTTGTCCCATTAAGAATTGCCGCCCGAGAGAATTCTTCGGGGCAAAGCATGGTGGATTCTATATGCAAATGTCCATCGATGAAACCCGGGACCAGATACTTGCCTTTGATATCAACCTCTAGTTTACCCTTGTAATCACCTATACCTGCAATTTTGCTCCGATATATGGCTACATCGCCCTGTTCGATTTTCCCATCGAGTACATTAACGATTTGGGCATTTTTGAGGACGAGATCGGCTTTTTTTTCTCCTCGAGCGACTCGAATGAGCTCCCTCATGAAGCCACCTTCCATTTATTCTTATATCCCTGAGCTTCCGAACCCTCCACTTCCCCGCCCTGTGGCATCGAGTTCACCGACCACCCGAAAGGTTATATTCTCAACCCTTTGGATAATTAGCTGGGCTATTTTATCTCCCCTTTTTATCTCGAAACTTTTTTGGACATCTTGATTGATTAAAATAACGCAAATTTCTCCGCGGTAATGAGAATCTATGAGCCCGGGGGTATTAAGTATGCTGATACCGTGCTTTAAAGCTAGTCCAGATCTTGGTTGGATGAAGCCTGCATATCCTGGGGGGATGCTTAGGGCAATTCCAGTGGGTATTAATGCTCTTTCCCCGGGCTCAAGAGTGATATCAATGCGGCTGTAGAGATCACAACCAGCGTCGCCATCATGGGCATATCGAGGAATTGGTAAGTCTTTATCCAATTGCTTTAATTTAATTTCCATCAGATCGAATCCCCTTTTGGTTAAATCCCAAAAGTTTCTCATCCCGCTCCCCTGAGCTTTGTGGGTACGAATTTATTGCATTCCTTAACCAATTTGAGTAGATATTCCCTCGAATAGGGTTTAATTTTTCCAACCTTAGGATCAAGCACAGTCCTTGGGTTGAATTGCTGTAGCACATATTGCTTGGCACCCAAATGTCCAAGATATTTTGCAACTTCTAGAATATCCTCCCTTTCAACGAATCCAGGTACAACAGTGGTTCTAAATTCATGGCCGATTCCCGATTTTGATATAAGATTTATGCTTTCCTTTATTACCTCCGTTTCAATCTTCGTCCTGGTGGCCAGGGGATACTTTGGGAGGGTTGTCTTGATATCCATGGCGATAAAATCCACGAGTTTATCCTGAATTAACTGGCGGAGAACCCGAGGCAGGGTCCCATTGGTATCCAGCTTCACTGGATACTCCAATTTTTTGATCCCGGACAATAAATTCTTGAGTCCAGAGTGGATGGTGGGCTCTCCGCCAGTGACCACACAACCGTCTAACCACGATTTTTTGGCTTTGAGGTGCTTTTCTACCTCCTTCCATTCCACATTGGGGATACTCTCCGGGCAAGTGACCAGAGGAGCATTTTGGCAAAATGGGCACCTTAAATTGCAGCCCCCCACGAATAAAGTGGAAGCGAGTTTGCCATCCCAGTCTAACATGGTTACTGGAATAAATCCTTTGATTTCTATGGCTTTTGTAGGCATTTCTGTAGTTCATCAAGGGATGGCAACTCGCCACGCCAAGAGTGAATCTCCTTTCCGTTATCGTTCGTAATAACGATGGACGGTGTGGACATTATTCCGTAGAATACTGCCTCAGCGAGCCCATTCGCTTCATCCAAGTTATAATACTCCACGTTATCCACATCAATATTGGCAATGAGGGCTTTGGCTGCGGGACATATCGGGCAATCCGGTTTCCAAAACAGCTTCACCTTCACCATTACGTCCCCCCAGATTGGTTCTTATTCTTTCCTTAAGTTCCCCCATCTTCCCCTTATTCCACGTGGGAACTTTCGAGAAATAGCCCACGATGCGGGTGATTCCATATACGTCATTGGAACTACAAAGGGGACAAATATCGAATAAGCCTCGGGAAGTCCTCCTGCAATTATCGCAAACGGTAAATTCCGGGCTGAAGGCTATCTGCGCACAGTGTGTATTTTTGAATGTTTTAATGACGAAATTTTCGATGGATTCTGGGGGTGGTTCATTTTCACCCAGCCAGATGTGGACTATACTTCCGGCTTCGATTAGGGGGTGAAATAAGCTTTGCTTTTCAACCCTCTCAGTATAATCCACTGGCGCATCCACTGCCAGGTGAATGCTGTTTGTGTAGTAGTATTCGTTATTTTGGATGTTACCCTTAATTACCTTCCTTGTCTGTTCCGGATAATACTTCATATCGAGCTTTGCCAGACGATAACCACTAGATTCGGCCGGGGATTCTTCCAGCACTAGTTTGATCTCGTACATATCAGATAACTGTTTGCATTTCAGATTCATGTGCGAGACTACCTTCAGCCCGAACTTTAGGGCCTCTTCAGATTCGTGTAGCTCTTGTCCCAGGTGAGCCTGGACCATCTCGTTTAAGCCCAATAATCCGACCAAATAAGTGAGCCTTTCCAAGCGGAGATATGGATCACCATTACGCGATACACTGAGCAGAGCCAGGGGACCACTCTTTCCAAGATCCAAGAGGCTTTTAATAAACCTTTTCTTTTGGAGGTGTGCCTTGGCGACCAGTTCGAGGATCCGATTGAGCTCCGTGAAAAGGAGTTCGTCATTACCGTGGCTTTTATAGGCTATTCGCGGAAGATTGATGGTGATGTTTTGAAGAGCCGAAAACCTCATTTTCTCGGGAGTTTTCGCCTCTTCCAGATCCTTTTCCCCGAGTCTTAACTTCAATCTGCAACATTGTGATACAGTAGTTTCATCTCCCCTATCAAAAACGAAGTAGGTGATGCCATGCTTACTCGCCATTTTGCAGGCAAGATGGAGAAATTCCTCCCAACCGGGTGTCTTAAAGAAATCCTCATTTATATGCAGTAAGGGCTTTGGGAAGATGAATGTCTTCCCTAAAGCATCGCCTTCGAGATAAACCTCAAACATCGCCTTTAGGAAAAGCTGTGCCTCTCTTTCGTATTCCTTGTACGTTTTTCCGGTGTATTCTCCACCCGGACCAATGGCAGGGGTATCTCTGAAATGTCTCGGTATATTCCAGTAGAGATTGAAATCTGTGAACACCACTTGGGAGCCTCTGGCTCCTGCAAGCTGGTTGAATTCATATATGAGCATCTGTGCCAGTTGTCGAATTTCCTTATAGGAGCGATCCATGAGATAGGGAGCGAAAAACATGTTTACAGCTTCCCAGCCCACGGCGCCAGCATAATGAGCTTGCAGGCTTGAGGCCATTTTTACCAAGTGTCCGATGAGTACTTCCGCGTGTCTCGCTGGCTTAGAAGTACTGGTAATATTGGGCAGAGCCAAACCATACTTTTTAATGTATTCCAGCGAATGACCCCCGCAATTGTGTGAGTATATTCCGTTGCAGATGAAAGTATTGCTTTCAGTGGTTATGTCATAAATATATTCATCGGGGATATCCACCGACTCTATATGAGTGACTTCCACGACACCAGATTCCCGAATCGTGGTGCAATTTTTGGGAGAAGGTACTTTTTTATATTTGAAGGATGGAAGTTGAATCTCAGCTTTCTTGCCAAAGGCTATACACCAGATGGGATAGCGTTGAATAATGGTTCTACCTTTATGTTGCCTGATACTACCCACACCCTGAGGTTTTCTTGCGGATGGGTTAAAGCCTAACATCTGAAGGATATAGGCTAGTTGGTTAACTAAAGTGGCTGAACTGACTCGAATGGAAATACTCGCTCCATCTACGCTCCCATCTCCATCTACAATCCCCGCGATTACACCCCTTATAAAATCCAGCGAATAGCTATGTAGCTCCGGAGGTAAGGCTTTGTTTCTTGCAGTAGTTCCCACACGCCAGACATTAATGAAAAGATCTCTGATCAAACAGTCATTAATAACGATACGGTTCCTGCGCTTCTTCTGCTCAAAGGGGATATTGAGCTTATTCAAATTCTCAATGAGCCTTTCCTTGCCCTCGCCATCGCAGGTAAAGGCGATGGTATGTTCGCTCTGATGTCCTTCGGCCATATAAAATCCAAGTATCCAACCCAACTCCTCAGTTAGGCGTAAAGTGACTGGTGTTTTGTTGTATCGAGAACCATCCACGGTTGCTGCAATGAATTCTTCGACCAAGTTAATGTGAGTTATGTTATAGCTTTTGAATTTATAGTTTTCTGTGTAGAGTTTGTCGCCTATTTTTAAAGCAAAACAGGGCTTGATTCCTTGGGTGGTAATCATGGGATGATCATGGGTCACAACCTGTTGCTTACCATCCGATGTGCGAATGAAAAGCATTTGTTTATCGCCCTTTGCCTTCTTGGTGAGCTGAACTATTCGTGTCCACCTTTCCTGTTTATCCAATATGAAAAGGGGACCAATTGGGCGTTTTATCCAGACGCCTTCTTCTATTTGAATCTCAAAGGGAAGATCTTCATAGAGCTGCTTTATTGATTGGATTCTCTCCAGTTCTCCCTGTCTTTTTACAGAGATTACGCTATCACCCATGTAGGTATAAGGTCTCACTATAAATCCTAGGTCGTGGAGGTGGATATCTCCCATCAGATGTGCTAGGGCCACATCTTCGTTGAAGACCTTCCTCAAGGCGAATTCCTTTAGGATGGTTTCGGCGATGGTGAGATTGATGGATTCCGGGTTATGTGTTGTGTTGCTATTTTCTTTATTGGCACTTATGATGATTTGCTCCACATCGTACATTGGCAGTCCCAGGTGGGAATGTTTTTTATGTATCATTGTCAAACCGCGCTCGATCAATTCTATGTCGATGAGCTCCCGAATTATGCTGGTCGTGATGGTTCCAAAGTTGCTTTCAAATATTTTCCTCTCTACGGCATCCGCTATTTCCTGAGCGAGTTCGCTGCTGGCGCCCGTCTCCTTAATTAAAGAGTTCACGATCTTCGATTTATCCCAGCTGTTGATCTCAGATTTTGAGGAGGTACTAACCAGAAGAGCAATGTCGGTGGTATCGCTCGGTTTCGGAAGGCTCTTTATCACATTAATGATCTTTGGAGCCAATTTGTGTTTCCCCTCCCATTCACAGGTTTTTACATTAATATATTACAATATATTGTAATCTTGCAATTTCATATACTAGATGTAGTATAATATGAACATTTTTGTAAAGCAAGAAAAATTTGAAAAATTTTCTTTTTTTCGAACATTTGTTCGTTATTTAACTATATTATATGTTCTCACCAATGTCAACAATTGAAATTGCCGTTTTGCAGGGATTTTGTCACTGAGGCGAACAAGTGTTTGAATTTATTTTTTCCCTGTGCTATACTATGGCTACACGCAGCAATGAATGGGAAATGCCCAGCGAAAGGAGGAACTTTTGAATGCAAGCGTTAACCAAGAGGCAGCAGCAAATTTTGGACTTTATCCTTAGCGAGATTCACAGGAAAGGCTATCCTCCATCTGTGCGAGAGATTGGCAAAGCGGTTGGGCTCTCATCGAGCTCTACGGTGCATAGTCACTTGGCTGCTCTTGAGGAGAAGGGTTATATCCGACGCGATCCCAGTAAACCTAGAGCATTAGAGGTGTTTGGTTTTCGGGAAACGGAGATAGGGGTACCAGCGAGTAAGGTTCGAAGCGTTCCCGTCGTGGGAAGAATTGCTGCCGGTATGCCCATTTTGGCTCAGGAAAATATCGAAGATATATTCCCTCTCCCCGCTGAGCTGGTGGACGAAAATACCTTCATTCTCAAGGTCAAGGGCGATAGCATGATTGAAGCTGGGATTTTCGATGGCGACTACCTTGTGGTGAGACAACAACCCATCGCTCAAAATGGCGATATAGTGGTAGCTTTAATTGAGGAAGAGGCTACGGTCAAGAGATTCTTCAAAGAAAGGGGTTACATCCGCCTTCAACCCGAAAATAGGACCATGGAACCGATCATCACTCAAGATGTGGTAATTTTGGGCAAAGCCGTTGCCCTCCTGCGCAGGTTATAATCGATTTGTGGCAAGAACAAAAGGGGCTGAATCGATAATTTTGAGGATTTATCCGATTTCGACGAGTTTTTTTATTTCTCTTAAGCTCCCTTGAGGTAACTCGGCAATGATTGAAGTTCCCCTCGAGGTATGTCTTTCGGATATAACATTGCCCTGTTCATATATTTTCTGGATTAGTTCTCCCCTACTAAAGGGTATATGAAGTCGAACTCTAACCACAGCTTCAGTGGCTCTCTTTTCGATCTCCTCCAATAATTTATTAATCCCTTCACCCGTTAACGCTGAGATGAAGATGCCCTGGGGAAATCTCCTCTTTAACCTTTCTCTATCTATTTGGCTGAGTTTATCCATTTTATTGAATAGATTAATTCTAGGCTTTTCAACAGCTTCAATCTCCTCAAGAACCCGCTCCACTGCTTTTATCTGCTCCTCCATTTGAGGATGACTGGCATCGATGATGTGCACGAGTAGATTTGCCTCTCGAACCTCATCTAAAGTTGAACGGAAAGCTGCTATCAATTGATGCGGCAACTTTTTGATGAAGCCCACTGTATCGGAGATCACGGCGAGTTGATTATTCGGTAGGATGAGTCGGCGGGTCGTCGAGTCCAGCGTGGCAAATAATTTATCCTCCACGAATACGCCAGCATTTGTCAAGGTATTTAGTAGAGTCGATTTTCCAGCGTTTGTATAGCCTACTATTGAGGTGCTGAAAATCGATGCCTTCTTACGCTTCTTCCGTTGCATGGCGCGGTTTTGCCTGAGGTGCTTGAGTTCCTTATTTAAATGCTGAATTCGATGCCTGATACGACGACGATCTACTTCGAGTTTGGTTTCTCCAGGTCCTCTGGTACCTATTCCACCACCGAGTCTCGAAAGCTCAATGCCCCTTCCTTTAATTCTTGGGAGGAGGTAAACAAGTTGAGCTAGCTCAACTTGTAGTTTACCTTCACTTGAATGAGCCCGTTGGGCGAAGATATCCAAAATGAGTGCAGTTCTGTCGATGACCTTCCGTTTTATTATATCCTCGAGGTTGTGTTGCTGGGATGAGGTTAAATCTTGATCGAAGACGATGAGATCCGCTTCGAGTTTGCATGCTAAATCCCGTATTTCCTCAGCCTTGCCCGGACCAATGAACGTTCGAATGTGAGGGGTTTCTCTCTCCTGAATGACTCGAACGACCACCTCTCCCCCGGCTGTAATGACCAGTTGTTCTAACTCATTTAAGGATTCTTCTAAATCCCAGGGGCTAAGGGAGGATAACTTTACTGCAACGAGTATGGCCCGTTCTTTTCTCCTGTCTACGATCTCCTCGATTTTTTATTTCCTCCTTATTTTAAGGCTTTTTCCATCCTCTCCAGCGCCTCTTCGAGGCGATCATCCTTTACCGTTAGCGAAATTCGGATATAACCTTCACCGGATGGACCATAAGCACTACCAGGCGCAACTACAACTCCGGCTTTCTCTAAAATAATTGTAGCAAACTCTGCTGAGGTTTGCCCACCTGGCACGGTGACCCAAATGTAGATGGTAGCTTTAGGTTTCGGCATCCCAATCCCGATCTTATTTAATGTATCGATGACCATATCGCGGCGTCGGGCATAGATCTGACACATTTCCCTGGTGCAACTCTGAGGTCCTTGAAGTGCTTCAATTCCGGCATATTGAATGGCGTTAAAGATACCCGAATCCACATTGGTTTTAACCTTTCCTAAAGCCTCTATCACTCGGGCATTTCCCGCAATCCACCCAATTCGCCATCCGGTCATGTTGTAGGTTTTTGATAGAGAATGAAATTCCACGCCGACATCGATTGCTCCGGGGGTTTGCAGAAAACTGGGGGCGATGTATCCATCGAAAGTTATCTCCGAGTAAGGATTATCGTGGCATACCACTGTACCATGAGTTTTGGCGAAATCCACCACTTTTTCGAAGAACCCCTCTTTAACAATGGCGGATGTGGGATTATTTGGATAATTCAAGAACATGATCCGCGCTCTATTTGCAACATTTTTATCTATGGCGGAAAGATCCGGAATGAAATCATTTTCGGCCAGAAGGGGCATGAAATGGGGCACTCCCCCGGCAAGAATGGTGCCTGTATTATAAACGGGGTAACCAGGATCTGGAATCAAGGAAATATCTCCGGGATCAACCAAGGCCAAGAAGATATGGGCGATTCCCTCCTTTGAGCCGATCAAGGGAAGAATTTCCGTCTCCGGATCGAGATGCACTTTAAATCTCTTTTCGTACCATTCGGCTATGGCCCTTCTAAACTCGAGCATACCGTAGTAGGAGGGATAGCGATGATTCGCGGGATTATGTGCCTCTTTACAGAGTTTATTGATTATATGAGTGGGAGTGGGTTCTATGGGATCTCCAATTCCCAGATTAATAACATCTATTCCTCGAGCTTTTTTCTCTTCAATTTTCTTATCGATCTGTGCAAATAGGTACGGAGGCAAATTTCCAATTCGTTTGGCCAATCTCAAGATGATAACCCCCTTCTTTACAGTACTTATTCCATGGATCCTGCTTCCTTGATCCGTCCTCTAAACTCTAAAAAAGGTGCTTCATATCTCAATGGTACCGGTAAATACTTTTTCCACCGGACCCGCTAAGTATACATGATTGTCTTTGGCCCACTCTATGTCAAGCTTACCCCCTGGGAGTTTGACCGTTACCTTTCTTTCGGTGAGTTCATTCTTTATGGCGGCTACCACAGCGGCACAGGCACCAGTTCCGCAGGCTAGGGTCTCTCCCACCCCTCGTTCCCATACCCTCAGTTGGATTTGGCGAGAATTTGCAATCTGAGCGAACTCAACGTTAACTTTATTGGGAAATATCGGTAGGTTCTCTATTATAGGACCAAGTTTTTTTACGGGAGCCTCCACCACATCCTCGACGAAAATCACACAGTGGGGATTTCCAATAGAGAGGCAGGTCGCCTTGATGATTTCTTTTCCTAACCATATTGGTTGATTGATGACCTCTTCGCCCTCAGCGATCATTGGAATCAGCTCTGGTTTAAATGTGGGGGGATTCATATCAACTTTTGCCCCCTTAACCCTTTTGCCTTTGAGAAACAGGTGCACTTCCCGGAGTCCGCTTAAGGTTTCAATAGTCATTGCCGTTTTAAGGGTGAGACGGCGATCATAAAGGTACTTAGCGAGGCATCGGATGCCATTTCCACACATTTCTGCTTGGGAGCCATCCGAGTTAAAAAAGAGCATAAAAAAATCTCCACCCTTGGCGGGTCGAACGAGTATCAAACCATCTGCTCCGATACCAAAGCGTCTGTCGCAGATTTTGGTAATTACCTGATGTGAGAGATCGAGCTGACTTTTTAAATCCTCGATTATTATGAAATCATTGCCCAAACTATGATACTTGGCAAATCTTATTTTGGTCAGTATGAAACCCCCTTCTAAATTCCAAAATGGAATTCGAAAATCAAATTAAATGAATTCTTCTTCCCGGAGGATATCGAGGATCTCTGAAGCGATCTCCTCAACCGATTTACCGGATACATCCATCCACTTTATCCTGGGATCCCGTCGAAACCAAGTGAGCTGCCTTTTTGCAAATTGCCGGGTTCTCTGTTTTATTCTCTTGACGGTCCCCTGCAGAGAACTTTTGCCCTCCAAATAATCGAGTAATTCCTTGTATCCTAAAGCTTGACTAGAGGTTAATGCTTCCTTATACCCCTTTAAAACAAGTTCCTTTAATTCCTTCAATAAACCCTTTTCCATCATTTCGTCAACGCGCCTATCTATGTTCGCTTGAAGTTCCTCTCGTGGTAGATTGAGTCCAATGATCTTTACATTGTATATCGATTCTCTTTTCCCCCATTCTTTGTGATATTCCGAAAAGGACCTTCCCGTGAGTTTAATGACTTCCAGAGCTCTGATTATCCGCCTCGCATCGTGAGGATGAATTTTCTTGGCAGCTTGTGGATCTGAATTTTGAAGTTCTCTGTAAAGCCTTTCAAGACCTTCACTTTCTACAAGCTTTTCGAGTTCGCGACGGATGGGAGATTTCATCATACCCCATGGAAATTCCAGCTTATCGATGACTGCCCTAATGTACAATCCTGAGCCGCCCACCAGGATGGGGAGTTTCCCCTTTTTGTGAATCTGCGTTATTACCTCCCTCGCCATTCTTTGATATTCAGCTACGCTAAAATCTTCTTTGAGATCGACGATATCGATTAGATGATGTTTAATTTGTACTCTATCACCAAGGTTAGGTTTCGCGGTTCCGATATCCATATCCTTATAAACTTGCATCGAATCGGCCGAGATTATTTCTCCATTTATGCTTTTGGCCAAAATTATCGCGACTTTACTCTTACCCACAGCGGTGGGTCCGACTATCACGAGCAATTTTTCTTTTCTCATATTAAAAAATTCTACAGTAAATGGAAGTTTTCAGAAAGTATTTTGTTGGATTAACGGATTGGTGAAAGATTGATTTACCTATAGCGCGCAACCTTGAATCTGTAGAGTTTTACCGGTTCTTCCAGGGGAATGCCCGCCTTCTTCCGAGCGATAGCCACTTGTTCTTCTACGGTATTTACCCCCTCTAAATCCGGTAGGAGTAATCCAGTTCGGCCTTTCGACTCCACTATCACTCCATATTCCCTTGGATCCAAATTACTTTCATCCGGAATTTCCTCGGGTTCCTCTAAAACGTCCACGGAATAAACCAGGTCGGAAAGCTCTGATGGTTCAATGGGCCAAAATCGGGGGTCTCTCGTTGCGGAATGAATGGCATTTCTTATTATTTCGCAGGCCAGATTGGGTTGAGTTGGAGCGGTTGTACCGATACAACCCCGTAGAGTCCCCTCTTTTTTAATGGAGACGAAGGCACCAGCCCGACGCTTATGCAGATAATCGGGGAGGTCTTCAGAGGGTTTTATTATTTTCCCTTCCCGAATGTATTTTTCAACGGCTTCTCTGGCGAGCCTGACCGGTGCACTCTCCTTCTCTCTGAGCTCTTTCCGCTCGGCGCATCTTATCTCGGTTAAAAATTTAAGAAAATCTCGATTTTCATCTCTTTCTAGGGATCTAATGAGGGCTATGAGATAGCCAACTCCAAAGGGTCCTTCATAAGATAAGACCCGAGAATCGACTTGGTAGCCATTGAAGGCCCCCACCAGAGCGATGATGGATCTCAAACCACACTCACCGGCTTCTTCTATGAGAGATTTGTCGATGACTAGAAGATCCTTGAAAGCTGCTCGCTCAAGTAAATCTTTCACCAGGTGATCAAACTCTCTCCCTCGAGGACTGTATCCCCCAGGAGCTTCAGGGGTAAGTCTATGTGAAAGATCGCCACTGGCAATGAAGGCGACCCTTCGATTTAACCTATCCGAAGCACTCTGAATGGCGACCCCCAGGGAATAGTGTTTGTAATAGCTGAGGTGTGAAATGGACAGCGAGACCAAGGGGATGTCCAATTCCCGCCTCAGGTAATGGAGAGGCACCAATATTCCATGATCCAATTCGGCTGAGAATTTGAATTCAAACCGCAGCTCCTTGCTCAATGTGAATGTTGGAATATTGAGCACCTGGGCCTCGGCCAAGATTTCCTCGACCAATTTAAGATCATTTCTTGCTTTGAAGCTTATGGAAGAGGCACCGAATTGGGTCAAGGAGCCCTCGAGTTCGGGATCAACTTTAATGGCTATGGCATCGGAAAAAGCGGGGCTATGGGGTGAAATAAATACCAGCGTTTCGGGTTGCATCTTGGCTATTTCACGGGTCAATTCCTTTATGCCTTTTACTGTAGCCTGAATTCGATTTAGATTTTCACGTCCAACTTCGGGGACGAGGATTGGTGGGTGAGGGACTACGCAACCAATTGCGACCGACATGGCTCTCTCCTTTTTAATTTATTGTGAATATCGTCCATCGACTGTTGACGAGCCATCTTTATGACCACTATGCATTTGCATTGGTAAGTGTCCCCACCAGGTACCATGTATGAGCCTCAGCGATGACTACATTGGCCATTTTGTTGATTAATTCCCTTGGTCCTTGAAAGTTCACGACCTTGTTCGTTCTCGTCCTTCCGGTGAGAATATTCTTCTCTTTTTTGCTGGGACCTTCCACAAATATCTCTAAAGTTTTTCCCACCAATTTTCGATTCTGTTCCAAGCAGATTTGACTCTGAAGGGAAACGAGCTTTTTGAATCTCTCGATTTTTACTTCCTGCGGAACTTGAACTTCAATTTTCGCCGCCTGCGTTCCAGGTCGGGGAGAATATATGAAGGTAAAAGCCTGATCAAATCGTGCTTTTTCCACTAGATCTATGGTTTCTTGGAAATCCTCCTCCGTTTCTCCGGGGAAACCGACCATAATATCGGTGGTGATGCTACACTCCGGGATGGTTTCTCGAACTTTCCGCACCATTTCCAAGTAACGATCTTTGGTATAGCCCCTGTTCATCAGCTTCAAAATCCTATCGGAACCAGCCTGTACGGGAAGGTGGAAATGCTCGCAAACCTTATCGCACTCGGCTACCGCCTTTATGATTTCACCGCTGAGATCTCGAGGGTGCGATGTGGTGAACCTTATCCTTTTAATGCCTTGGATTTTATCGAGTTCCCGTAGGAGGGTGGAAAATTGGCTTTTGCCATAGAGATCACGTCCATATGAATTAACGTTTTGACCAAGGAGGGTGATTTCTATTACCCCTTCTTGAGCAAGCTTTCGAACTTCAGAGCAGATATCCTGCATGGGCCGGCTGATTTCCCTTCCCCTAACATAAGGGACAATGCAATAAGAGCAAAAATTATTGCAACCAATGGTGATGGTAACCCAGGCGAAATATTTATGCTCCCTCAGGCTTGGGAGTTTCGTTGGCAGGATCTTTGGCTCTTTCCATGTTTCACATATCTTTGCCGAGTTCTCCCTCACCCGCCCAATTAAATTGGGAAGGTTGGAGAGGTTGTGGGTTCCAAAGACCAAATCCACGTGAGTGGCTCTTTCCTGGATTTCTCTTCCATCCTTTTGAGCCAGACACCCTCCCACAGCTAGGATGAGATTGGGTTTCCTTCTCTTGAGGGATTTTAGGGCTCCCACTTGTCCATAGAGTCTATCCTCGGCGTGTTTGCGGACGCAGCAGGTGTTAAAGATAATGATATCGGCTTCCTCCATACTCCTTGCGGGTTCATAGCCTTCTTGAACCAGCATCCCCGCAATTCTTTCCGAATCATGCTTATTCATTTGACAACCAAAGGTTTTCACCAGAAACTTTTCTTGATCCAAGCCATCCACTCCCCGGGCTCGTTTATATTTTAGCACAAAGATTCCTTCCCACTCGGGTAGGAAAATTTAAAATGCCAAAGATCAAAAATCAAAATTACAGACCAAAATTCAAAAATTATTTTAGGTGAATTTCAGGGGTTATTTTTTGCAGGTCTTTTAATGTCTTGAGGTTTTCGACTACTTCATCGGGAACTCTTACGGAGCCCATGATAAGTCCCCGGGAGGATCCCAAGCCATGACAATCGGAACCTCCCGTGATCACGAGTCCATATTCTCGAGCCATTTTGCTATATTTCCTAACGTCATCTGGTGTGTGATTGCTGTGATAGACCTCTAAACCCTGTATCCCATATCTGATGAATTCTGGAATCTTTTCATCTACCTGAGAAAGACCGGGATGAGCTAGGATGGCAATTCCTCCTAGCCTTTTTATGAGTTTAATTACATCTTTCGGTGTATAAACATATTTCTCAATGTAGCAGGGGGCTTTGCGCCCAATATATCTTTCGAAAGCCTCTTCGATACTATCGATGCAACCTTGTTTTACCATAACTCTGGCTACGTGAGCTCGACCAACTGCACCCTTACCAGCTTCTTGTAAAACATCTTTGAGGGCAATTTCAAGACCCATTTCTTGCAGCCGCTCGACCATTTTCACCGCGCGTTCGTATCTCGCTTGACGCAACTTGCTGAGATGTTTGAGGAACCATTCCTGTTTGTAATCGATGAAATAGCCCAAAAAATGAATGTCCCGACCCTCTAGGTCGGAACTCAATTCAACAGCGGGAATTACTTCAATATCGAAATCTCCCGCTCTCCTTAAAGCTGGAACTATTCCATCTATACTATCGTGATCGGTGATCGCAATCGCCGTGAAGTCAAGCTTCACTGCAAATTTAACTAATTCTTCGGGGGAAAATGCACCATCCGAAGCTGTACTGTGAAGATGTAAATCAACGCCCATTGTTTTTTGTCGAGAAAATTGTGGGGAAACATCAGGGATAACTTCAGGTTTAGATCGAGTTTATCGGGGCTCGACTATAAGTTTAATAGCAGTTCGCTCTTCGCCATTGATTTCGATGTCGGTGAAGGCAGGAATACAAATTAGATCAAATCCACTGGGTGCTACAAAGCCTCGAGCTATTGCTATGGCCTTTACCGCTTGATTAAGAGCCCCTGCGCCAATTACTTGGATCTCCGCTCCTCCTTTCTCTCTGAGCACACCAGCTAAAGCACCTGCAACTGCATTTGGATTTGATTTAGATGAGACTTTAAGCACCTCCATTTTTCTTCCTCCTTGCATGGATATTACTGCGTAATCATTTAATTCGGTAAACGATGCCTTTATCCTTCAATTATTTTGGCTATTTTTAGTTTATTTTACCCCTCATCCTCCCCTTCGAGGACAAAAATGATTTTAATCTGGTTCTTTTCCCTCAAAATTTTGGGTTGTTCTTGTATTTTTAAGAAATACTTCCGTCCTATTTTTTCGAAACTTTCCATGACAGCTTTAACTAAAAAGTCGAGGTCCTCCTGACCTAGATACTTGGCATATTCTTTGGTCTCGATGGAAATTTCCCTTTGAGTAACGGAGCTAAATTCGTGGAACTGTTTAAAGTGGGACATCAGCGGTAACAAGGGTTTTATCTCAGCGTTAATGATCCTATGAGCATTCCGTTCGGAGATTTCAAATCCGTAATATTTTCTTGCGATTTCCAAAAGGGATGATATGTCAATGGCACAACCGGTGTATTGCCAAAGCTTTAAGGAGGAATGCTCAAGGGAGTTTATGACATCGTGGTTTGGGGTATTGAAAATGCTTATCTCCGGTGGTGTATATAAATGATACATTGTGGATAAAATTTCTGAAGGTGAACCAAGATATATCTCGAGGTGAGGGTATTCTAAATTGAATTCAATTAGATGCCTAAGTACGTTATTAGGACCTGCGACGATGCGTGGTTTACCTTGGCGGAAGTGAATTTTGGGGAAGGTTGATTGATCTCGGCGTTCTGGAAGCTTTCTGGTATCGACTTCGATCTTAAAAACGCTGCCCTTTTCCGAAAAAGATGAAACGACCCGAGCCTGCTCGACCGATAATTTAACGGAGTACAAGGCCATTCCTCGACCATGTACTCCATACTTATCTAAAACGATGTTTTCAAGCTTTGAGGTTACCCGAGGCTGAAAGATTTCATCATGAAGATGCGTGGGGATGCCACATCCATCATCAATGGTAGTGATTTTTCTTAAGTAACCCTCTTCCTTGTGGAAGGAAATGAATATCTTGGAGCAACCAGCATCCCGTGAATTCCTCAATAGTTCCACAATAACATCTTCAGCATAGCGGATATCATGCTTGGCCTGTCGTCGCTGAGCTTCACTTAAGTTTAGACGAACGAAGCCATTGCCCAAATCCTCTTCTACTTTGAGGTAGTGATCACCGATTAGATCTCCGACGAAATTTAAGAAATTATCCGAATTCTCGGGCATCTTATGGCCTCGCATTTAGTGGTCAAAATTAAAGGGTTTTATTTGGCATATTCCACGACGCGGTGCTCCCTTATCACCGTAACCTTTATTTGGCCAGGATACTCCAACTCCTCTTCGATTTTCTTGGCAATATCCCTTGCCAGAAGAGCTGATTTTGCATCGTCGATTTCTTCGGGTTTGACCATTATCCTGATTTCACGCCCAGCTTGCATGGCATAGGCCTTTTCTACGCCCCCGTAGCCCTCGGCGATGGCCTCGAGCTTTTCCAAACGTTTGATGTAGCTCTCTAGCGTTTCCCTTCGAGCTCCTGGGCGAGAAGCCGAGATAGCATCGGCGGATTGGACTAATACGGCTTCGATGGTTCGAGGTTCTACCTCCCCATGGTGAGCTTCGATGGCGTGACAAATCTCGGGTGATTCACGAAAGCGTTTTGCCAGCTCTGTTCCTATGATTGCATGTGGCCCTTCCACCTCGTGATCTATGGCTTTTCCAATATCATGCAAAAGACCAGCTCGCTTAGCTAGTTTGACATCGACATTCAATTCCGCAGCCATTATCCCTGCTAAATGTGCTACCTCCCTTGAATGTTTGAGGACATTCTGCCCGTAGCTTGATCGGAATTTCAACCGCCCGAGTACCCTGATAAGCTCTGTGTGCAGCCCATGTACTCCAATTTCAAGAGCTGCTTGTTCTCCTTCCTCACGGATTTCGGTTTCCACTTCTTCGTGGGCTTTTTCGTACATTTCTTCGATTCGGGCTGGATGGATTCTCCCATCGGCGATGAGTTTCTCTAAGGTCAGGCGACCAATCTCACGTCTGACGGGATCGAAACTCGAAAGGATGACCGCCTCTGGCGTATCATCGATGATTAAATTGATTCCCGTGAGGGTCTCAAAAGCTCGAATGTTTCTCCCCTCTCGTCCGATGATTCTTCCCTTCATCTCATCGCTGGGCAAGGGGACCACGGAGACCGTGGTCTCAGCCACGTGGTCAGCGGCGCACCTTTGAATGGCCAAGGATATGATGTTTCGGGCTCTCTTCTCCGCCTCTTCTCGAGCTTTGGATTCGATATCGTGAATTATTTTTGCCGCATCGTGCCTGGCTTCTTCTCTTATCCTCTTCAAGAGTAATTCCTTTGCCTCATCGGCTGACATACCAGCTAACCGCTCAAGCATGTGTTTTTGTTCAGCATAGATGCTCTTTAATTCGCTCTCCAATTTTGCAAGCTCATTCTCCCTTGCAACGAGAGCCTTCTCCCTTTTGTCCAGAGCTATGGCTCTGTTGTCCAGTATTTCCTCCTTTTGAGCTAATCTTTTCTCCAGCCGCTGAAACTCAGCCCGTTGTTCTCTATTTTCCCTCTCGACTTCGGTCCGCATTGCATGGATTTCATCCTTTGCTTCCACCAAGGCCTCTCGTCTCATTCTTTCAGCTTCTTTTTGTGTTTCGGATAAAATCCTTTTTGCAGCTTCCTCAGCAGAGACGATTTTTGCTTCCCCTACATATTTCCTAATTAGGAATCCAACCAGGAGCCCAATGAGGATCGCTATTGCTACCGATAGAATGAGCACTAATCCAAACCCCCTTTCGCTTTTAAAGGTAAATTAAAAAGCCGAGCATAGCTCGGCAAAAATACTTGACTTTCAAAGAGAAAATAAAACTTCCCAGCAAGATTTCTCTTGCCTTCAATTATCCTATTTTTAATTTTTTAATCTATATCAAACCCAAGATAAAGTATCTTTGCCAAGCTTTTAATTTAATTATAACATTGAGTGTCAAGTTTGCACGTAAGAGCGAAAAAGCCTGGTTGACCAATCTTTTAAACCCGATAAAATGGGATTGGGGGTGATTAGAATGCTGGATTTATTGAAGAAGATTTTTTATTTTGGAGTGGGCGTAGCTTGGTTGACCAAGGAGAAAGCGGAAGAGGTGGTGAAGAAGTTAAGCGAAACGGGAGAAGTGAGGGGAGAAGAAGCCAAGAAATTAGTTTCTGAGCTGGCGAAAAAGGCTGAGAAAGAGAGGCAGGAACTAAAAAAGAGCATCCGCAAGGAGGTTCATAGGGTACTCGCCGATCTGGGTTTGGCTTCCAAAGAGGATATCCAAAGACTTGAAGAGAGAATCAAGAAAATGGAAGCTAAGGTGGGAAAGTCCTAGGTTTTGCTGGAAAAGATTTGAGGAGTTCAGTGCAGATTTCCCTCACGGTGGCATGGGAAAAACCTCTGCGCAGTAGAAACTGACTTAAACGTCGATAGGCGGCAACGAAATCCAAACCATAATAGCGGGGCAATCTTCTTCGAGCTAAGCTCAAGGCCCTTTTTGTCTCATCCTCTTCCTTGTAGTTGCTTAATTCCTCTTCGATTAATTCAGCGCATATCCCCCTTGAGGTAAGCTCAGCCTGGATCCTCTTTTTGCCGTAATTTTTATTGTGGATTCTATCATTTATTAAATTCTTGGTGAAGGCAACATCATCCAAAAGCCCAATATCTTTTAATTTTGCGACCACAAAATCGATGGTTTCTTGCTCATAACCCTTCCTAAGAAGGCGATCCTTTATCTCGTAAGTGCTCCTTGCCCTATATTCAAGTAGTTTTAGAGCATAGTTTAAAGCTTTAGTTCCATCCCCTTGATGCATGATCTTTCTAATTTCCCTTGTCCTTTTCGGTCTTTCCTTCAACGATACCGAGTTTTTCCTTGATCTGTTTCTCTATTTCTGAAGCAATTTCAGGATGCTCTATTAGATATTGCTTTGCCCCTTCTCTCCCCTGTCCCAAGCGCTCTCCATTGTAGGTATACCAGGCCCCGCTCTTCAAGACTATACCACTCTCGGTCCCTAGATCTAAAATGCTTCCCTCATGAGAAATACCTTTTCCATAAAGGATATCGAATTCCGCCTGCTTGAATGGGGGTGCGAGTTTATTCTTGACGACTTTGACCTTGACCCTGTTGCCCATAACCTCTGTGCCCTGTTTTATGGAATCGATCCTGCGGATATCGATCCTCACCGAGGAATAAAATTTGAGAGCTCGTCCCCCGGGCGTTACCTCGGGGTTGCCGAAGAGTACCCCTATCTTTTCCCTTAATTGATTGATGAAAATGGCTGTGGTGTGGGATTTACTTATGGACCCTGCGAGTTTTCGAAGAGCCTGGGACATCAATCGAGCTTGGAGACCAACGTGGGCATCGCCCATCTCACCTTCAATTTCAGCTCGAGGGACGAGGGCGGCCACGGAGTCCACAACCACTACATCTAAAGCTCCACTTCGAACGAGCATTTCTGCGATTTCCAGAGCTTGTTCCCCGGTATCTGGTTGGGAGACGAAAAGGCTATCGATGTCTACACCTAAACTTTGAGCGTAGGTTGGATCTAGGGCGTGTTCGGCATCGATGAAAGCAGCCACTCCACCTTTTTTCTGAGCTTCGGCTATGATTTGCAAACCCAAAGTGGTCTTACCAGAAGCCTCCGGTCCGAATATCTCCACTATCCTCCCCCTAGGGACACCTCCAATTCCCAGTGCGATATCTAGGGCAAGGGCACCCGTGGGGATTACATCCACATCCATTCGAGCTGGATGTTCTCCCAATCTCATTATTGAACCCTTACCATATTTCCTCTCGATCTGTTCTCTGGTGATACCCAAAACCTTTTCTCGATCCAATTTTTGCCCTCCTTCAGGATTGTAATTTAGTCAACCGATCTTCGGTCAAATCATCCATTCATTTTACCCTTCAGTCAAGAGCCAAAGTTTTCTAACCAACCCAGCTTGTTGACTATCGACTCCTGACTGCTATTTTAAACGAACATTTGTTCGCAATCAACCTTTTAGGGGGATTTTTACAATTTCACTGTATACGGGTCCACTAGGAGTGAGCCGGCTTTGGAAGAGGGTTATGCTTTTTACTTGTATAAATTGGGTGGAAAACTCCTCTGTCTCGATACTCGCTATACCTAAGCGCATGTCTTGAAATCTCCTTAACCTGGCCAAAGTGACGTGGGCATGGAATGCCTTTTCCTCTTTTTTAAATCCCAAAGGTTTTAAGGCTTCCTCCACAAATTGCTGTAGCTTGATCAGATCTTCTTCTCCTTCTTTTATCCCAATCCAAAAGACCCTAGCTCTTTTATTGGATGGGAAGCAGCCCAGCCCATTTAACTTAAATGCAAAGGGCTTCGCATTTTTTACACTTGAAGCAACGCTTTCGATGATTATAGGCACTTTTTCCTCGGAACAGTTGCCCAGAAATTTTAATGTGAGATGGAGATTCTGAGGTTCGACCCATTTTGCTTCCTTCACCTTTTTCATCTCATTTTTAATCGAAGATAGTTTGCGTTGTAAATCTGGAGGGAGCTCAACGGCAATGAATAATCTAAGCATCGCTATGATACCTCACCCTCTTCGAATCTCTCTAAGAGAAAGAGCCGAAGCAAATTCAGGGCTTGTTGTGAGGTCTTGAATTTAATTACCTCCCTTGAGCCAGTAAATATGAATCTTTTACAAAAACGAGTTGTTTTTGTGGACAAGGCTATAAAGGTCAGACCAACAGGCTTCTCCCAATGGGTGGGACCAGCGATCCCCGTGATTCCCAATCCAATATCGGCTCCTACAATCAAACGAGCACCATCCGCCATTGCCTGCGCAGTGAATGAACTCACCGCACCGTGTTCCAGGAGAACCTGGCTTGGGACCCTTATTAACTCTTTTTTCACTTCGGTGCTGTAGGGTATTATTCCTGCCCAAAAGTAATCGGAACTCCCTGGAATGTTGGTGAATCGATTGGAAAGTAGCCCTCCGGTGCAGGACTCAGCAACGGCTAACTTAAGCTCATGTTTCCGCAAAAGTTTGCCCACGACTTTTTCCAAGGTATCTTCATCGAAACCATAAACCAATTTCCCAAGTCGATCGGCTATTTCATCTTTGACATTGGAGATCAATTCTTCCACGGCTTTTATATCTCCCTCAGCCATGAGCAAGATGTGAACTTCTTCGAGATGGACTAATATCTTGATGTTTAAATTTTCATACTTGGCAATGATATCTTCTATCCTCTCTTGCAACGATGCCTCGCTTATATCACAGGTCTTTATGACCTTAATAAGGATTGCCTTTTCACGAACTCTTTTTCTTAAGAAGGGGATGACCTTGTCCTTCAACATGACTTTCATTTCATCGGGCACGCCGGGCAAAGCGAAGATGGTCTTATCTTCAATTTCCAGGATGATCCCGGGTGCCGTTCCCAGAGTCGGACTTATGGGAATGGCTCCTTCTGGAAGATATGCCTGACGCAGAATAAACTCGGGCATGGGTTTATCGTGCGGGAACCTTTCCTTTATGATTTCGGCGAGCTTGGGATCGAATACGAGCTCCCTTTTTACGGCTTTCGATAGAGCCTCTCGAGTGACATCATCAAATGTGGGTCCCAACCCGCCGGTTATGATGAGGGCATCGGAATGTTGAAGTCCGTCCAGAATAGCATGGGCGATTTCGTCCACATCATCGGGAACCACCTGATGTTGTTGAGAAGAAATCCCATTTTCTACAAGGATTCGGGCGATGTAAGGTGAATTGGTATCGGTAGTCAGTCCAAGGATGAGTTCCGTTCCCACGGCAATGATTCTGCACTCCATTTGCCTTACTTCCCAAGAGGTGAATTTGATAGAAACGAAATTTCCAAGATACCCTTTGCTTTCATGAAATACTCCATGCCTGAGATGATGGTGAAAATAACGGCGATGGCCATAAGTACCCACCCCAGAGACTTGCCGGCTATGAAGATCGGGAGGTTGAGGATGATGGCGATAACGGCGATGATTTGGGAAAGAGTTTTCAATTTCCCCAGCGAACTAGGGACTATGATTTTATTTTCGGCTACAGCCATGAGCCTGAGGCCCGAGACGGCAAATTCCCGAGCGATGATCACCAATGCTATCCAGGCTGATAATCTTGCTAACTCCACCAGAGCGATTAAAGCCGCGGAGATTAAAAGTTTGTCGGCGAGGGGATCCAGAACTTGCCCGAAGATGGTGACTCTCTTTTGAAAACGAGCCACGTAACCATCCACCGTATCGGTGAAAGCAGCGATGCTAAAGATAACCGCAGCAATATAGGATCCGAAGGGTTGTATCCTTTGAGAGAGGAGGAAGATCATGAAGAGTGGGATGAGTAATATCCTTGTAACGGTGATTTTATTGGCCAGATTCATCTTTATCTTCGGGTTGTGAACTGTTATGGCTTACATTATACCTTTTCTCAAGTTCTCATCAAGCCCATTTCAGCTCAAAAATCTGTGCCTTCATCGTCTCCAAATCTATGATACCCACGGTGGATTTACCCGTAAGCCACCCACCGCATTCTCCTGGGTTGACCACCAAAGGTTTCTTCCCTCGTACATCGACCTTATGAGTATGACCATAGATGATTACATCATATTTTCCCCCAGCCATCAGACTAGGCAAGAATTTTGGTTGATGCATCAAGACGATTCTTTTGCCGCTTAATTCAATCTCGTGATAATCCTCATATATCTCTCCTATACCTTCAAATTTTTCTTGAAGCAGCAATTTATCTCCATCGTTATTGCCAAAAACTCCTATGAGTTTTGGTCTCAAATTCTTAAATTCTCTGGGAGTTATGGGTGAAATAAAGTCTCCAGCATGAAGCACGATATCCACCCCACTTCCATTGAATAAGTCGACTGCCTTGGCGATCATGGGCATATTTTCATGGCTATCGGCCATAACGCCTATCCTCATCACAATACCTCCTTATCTTTTTTAAAATGGACTAGTTCGGCAAATTTCCTAGGAAACTGTTTTATCTTCATAAATACTGTCTTCGTGGTAAATCAAAATGTGAAACAAGGACGCAAAATGAGAAAAATTTAACTCCCTCGAATATATAAAATGCAAACCTAACTTAATAGTTCATCTTATTCCTAAGTCCAAGGTCTTATGATATTTTTGGCTTCGGACTTTGGACAGGTGGTCTAAACCAACATATAACATGACTGCCTCCTTTCTTTGTTTTTCCTCCTTTATATCAGGAGGTTTGAAAGGGGGCTAGTCTTTTCATGACATCACTTTGAATTTTTCATTAAAGGCGAGACTTAGCTGTGCAAGAGGTTCATAATTTGGGAATTTGATGACTCTCCGAGTGGATTGGCGTCGTTGATTCTTTTCCTCGAAGAGATGCTTTCTACTTCTTTCGCTTGGGTTTTTCTTCTTCGTATTCTTTAAGCTTTTCCGCCAGTTCGTGCAGTCTCTTATCCACCGCGTGGTTTACGGTTCCCTTTGGATACGTTCCATCCGGACGTCTTACACCCGCTTCGATTCCGGTTAGAATCTCGATTCCTTCGTCAACGGTTTTCACCGCATAGATGTGAAATTTACCCTCGCGCACCGTCTCGATGACCTCTTCTCGGAGCATAAGGTTTTTGACATTCTGATGAGGAACGATGACCCCTTGATCTCCAGTTAACCCCTTGGCTTTGCAGCTATAGAAGAAACCCTCAATTTTCTCATTTATTCCACCCACGGGTTGAATTTCTCCCCTCTGGTTCACGGAGCCCGTCACGGCAATTCCCTGCTTTAATGGGATACCGGAAAGACTTGAGAGGATGGCGTAAAGCTCGGCGCTGGAGGCACTGTCTCCCTCGACTTCTTCGTATAATTGCTCAAAACATACGGATGCCGAGACTGACAGGGGCTTATCCGCTGCATATCTTTCCCCCAGGTAACCGGTGAGGATCATCACCGCCTTGCTGTGAATACGGCCACTCATCTCAGCTTCTCTTTCGATATTTACGACTCCAGCCTTCCCCATATAGGTCCTTGCTGTGATCCTCGTGGGCTTCCCGAAAGCATAATCGCCCAGATTGACGAGGGAAATCCCATTCACCTGACCAATGGTTTCTCCAGCGGTGTCTATGAGAATCGTCCCCTCTTCGATGAGTTCCTGGATTTTCTCCTCTATCATCCTCGAGCGGTAAATCTTTTCCTCGATGGCTTTCTTCACATGCTCCGATCTTACGTATCCATCACCATCTCTTTCAGCCCAAAAGTTGGCCTCGGCGATGATGTCGACCACATCCATAAAACGAGTTGACAGTTTCTCCTGGTCTTCCACGAGGCGTGATCCATATTCAACCACCTTAGCAACTGCGGAGCGGTCGAAATGGCGAAATCCCCGCTTGTGGCAGTAACGACTTATGAGGGTGGCGTATCTCTCCACATTTTCAGGGGTTCGGTCCATTTCCAAATCGAAATCCGCTTTAACCTTAAAGAGCTTCCTAAAATCCTCATCGAATTTGTAGAGGAGATAATAAAGGAGTGGATGTCCGATCATCACAACCTTTACGTCTATGGGTATGGGTTCGGGTTTGAGGGTCGGAGCTGGGATTAGTCTGAATTGTTCCCCAATATTTTCTATAATGGCTTGTCTACTCCTCAAGGTTCTTTTCAGAGCATCCCAGGCCATGAAGCTTGTGAGCACATCCAAAGTTCTGATAACCAGATAGCCACCGTTGGCTCGATGGATGGCTCCCCCTACAATCTTGGTGAAGTCTGTAACCAGTGCCCCACCGAGTTGGACCTGGTATTCAATTCTTCCGAGGAGGTTATAGTATGTGGGACTTGGTTCAAATATAACGGGTGCACCCTTAGTATCCGCGTTATTTATCAATACATTTACCCTATATCTCTCAAAGGCTGGTTCTCTTGGGAACAATTCAATGCCGGGAAGGCTAATAACCGGTTTCTTCTCCCCGGCTTTGAAGTCTTCCAGATGCTCCACGATATCTTGTTGGACGGCATCGAGGTACTCAATTACCCTTGAATATTCTCTATATCTTTCTTTAAGAGCGTCTAGGAGATGTCCCAAGGCGAAGAGGGCTACTTGCCTATCGAGCTTTGTCACCTTCTCCCTGGCTTCCTTCTCCAACTCCTTGATCCTTCTTGCCGCTTGATTTAAATCGTCCTTTAATTTTTTGCTCTTCTGATCGATTTCTCGGCGCGTTTCCTCGCTGAGCTTTTCATATTCCTCTTCCTTCAAGGGTTTTCCAGAGAGTACGGGGATGGTCAGAATCCCAGTGGCTGTAAGCTTAACACTAAAACCGAGTTTTTCAGCCTCTTTTTGCATTTCCGAGAGAAGGGCGTCTCTCCTGGATTCAAATTCACTTACGATTTCATTCTTGTGCCTCCTATATTCCTCGCTTTCAAAGGCTTTAGATATCTCGGTTTTGCAATCTTCAATTAGCTCATCCATGTCCTTAGCGAAAGTGCGACCCATCCCCGGTGGCAATTCGATGGCCATGGGTTTATGGGGTTCCGCAAAATTATACACGTAACACCAGTCGGGGGGCACCCTTTGCTCTTGTGCTATTTTTTGGAGGTAGGATTTGACGGTGAACTCCTTTCCCGTTCCCGCGAGACCGGCAACATAGACGTTGAAACCAGGGCTTTTTATATTGATTCCGAACTCGAGAGCATTAACTGCCCTCTCTTGACCGATCGTCTCCTCAGATGGAGTTATTTCCTCGGTGGTTTGGAAAGGAAATTGATTTGGATCCAAATAACTTCTTAGCTTTTCTGGGGATAGTTCAAATCGTTTCATTGTTCTCCTCTCGCA
The DNA here is from genome assembly GCA_030018275.1 of Actinomycetota bacterium. Classification (NCBI taxonomy): domain Bacteria; kingdom Bacillati; phylum Actinomycetota; species Actinomycetota bacterium. The sequence continues at coordinate 72,235 of JASEGB010000007.1, forward strand.
CTTTTATATTTACCTTCGATATTTATCCTCGGTAAGCATCGGAAATATTCAACTCACCTTATTTTAGCTTTTTAGCGCCATAAAAGTCCATATTAAGTCAACCCTTAAGTGCTGTTCTCCTTTAAAGCCGGAGAACTTTGAATTTTTTCGCTCTCAACCCTAATCTTGAGAGTACGTATCCTGTTTATGGCTGCTGCTATTTCGTAACCTCTCGGAAGAGCGAACTCACCGGGGTGACCTTTGAAGGTGGATAAAATATCCAGCCCTTTTTTGCTTATGTCTCGTAGGATTACTTGGATTATCTCTTCCAGCGTGCGCTTATCATCGATGTAATTTTGGCTGATATACAGAAGAATTTGCGCAATGGCATCGGTTTGATACTGGTCCACCAACTGTTCCACGTAGCTTAAATCTATGCTCTGTCGACCAAAGCGAACGAGATTCTTTCCCTCCCCTTTCACCTTGATTTTTTTGCCAGCCTTGGGTTGGAAGCTGGTCTTCAAGGGGATGCGAGAGGTTACTTCTCCAAAGGAAGTTCCACCCTCACAGATTCGCTGGGCTGCCCAGGTGCGGGCGATCTCTTTAGCTTTTTGGGTTACATCCCTGGGTCTGTACTCATCCATCATGATCACGGTGTCAGCGACATCGAAGTAGTCCCCTGATCCTCCTATGACGACGATGCTGGAAACCTTCAGGTCTTGGTAAAGGAGTTTTGCCTTGTCGATGAATGGGGTGATGGGTTCCTTCCCTTTGGCCACGAGCGACTGCATTCTCTCATCGCGAATCATGAAATTGGTTGCGGAGGTATCCTCGTCTATGAGAAGAAGACTGGTCCCAATCTCCAAAGCCTCCATGATGTTTGCAGCTTGACTGGTACTTCCGCTAGCATCATCGGTACAAAAAGCGGAAGTACTTTTTCCCATGGGAAGATTTTGAATGAAGGAGCTGATATTTACCTTTTCAATCCTCCGACCATCCTCGGCTCTGATCTTTACGGCATCACTTCTCGTTATGACCAGTTCTCTTCCGTCGCCTGGGATGTGATTATAGACCCCCTTTTCCACGGCCTTAAGTAAAGTGGTTTTTCCATGGTAACCACCACCTACGATGAGAGTCACCCCTTCGGGTATTCCCATCCCACTTATCTTCCCTCGGTGAGGCAAGGAAATGATGACCCTTAGAGAAGTAGGTGAGTGGAATGGTACCGCTTCTCTTATGGACATTGGTTTGTCACTTATCCCCGACTCCCTTGGAAGAATGGAACCATCGGCCACGAAAGCCACCAGCCTTCGACCAGCAAGCTCCTTTCGCAGGAACTCTTGGTCTTCGTGGAGATCCACTTGGTTCCTAAGGGCATCTGGATCATATCTCGCGAAAAACAGAGAATCTTCAACCACTTTGGGAAGCTCCCTAAGGAACATTTCAAGAGCCTCCTTTCCAAGGATGGTTCTTCCTCGAGCGGGAAGTCCGATTGAAAGCCTGGCCTCAATGTACTCGGTGGTAGCTAGCACGGACGTCCTTTTTAGTACCTCCTGTCCACACCTCTGAATCTCTATAAGTCCGCTTTTGCCCGTTCCCCTATTTCCCTTAACATGGCGGGAGATTGCTGAGGCTATTCCCCGTGTAATGAAATCTTCAAAGGCCGTTTTTCTGGCTTCATTTTTAAGATACTCTACTGGAAATTTAGCTAAATCTTGACCTACACGGATCCTTATCTTTGAGGGAGCAGCGAAGGGATCTCCCTGAACGTGGTCGATGAACAGCTTAAATTTTGGGAAGGAGTAAACCCCCGCAAGTATTCTGTAAGCTTTATAACCCTTTTTATCGATTTGCAATATCTTTTTCTTTAGATTTTCTTGTGCCATCTCATTTCAAAAATTGGAACGATCCCAATGATTAGAGCAAGTCCATCCAGGTATTTTGGGAGTTAAATAATTTCTCCAACTAAATCATATATCTGTGCCTCTTTGATTTTGACTCTTACAAATTCACCGATTTTGGCTTTGCCCACTGGAATCAAAACCTGACCGTCGACTTCGGGGGCCTGGTGAGGGGCGCGAGCCTGGCATATCCATGTTCCAAAGATTGAGCCTCAATTAATACATCCATTTCCCCTTCCCACGAGGGATTGATTCTTTTCAATGGTGATGGAGTCGATGGGTACCATGAGTTCATGATATCTTTCTCTGGTCATCTCATTTGGTACCTGATTTGGTAACTTAGATGAGGCTGTTCCCTCCTCCGCTGAATACTCGAAAACTGCAGCGTAATCAAATTGAGCTTCTTCAACAAAGCTCGCCAGCTCTCTAAAATCTTTTTCCTTCTCCCCCGGAAAGCCAACGATCAATGAGGTTCTTATGGCAATATTGGCTACGCTGGTCTTAAGCTTCTCAATCAATTTTAGATAATCGGCTTTCGTACCCCAGCGGTTCATGAGCCTCAGGATCTTTTCGCTGGCGTGCTGAAGGGGGGAGTGGGCGATGAGGTTAATTTCCTTCACCCCATGATCGATGAGGAAGCGAGCTTCATCGAGGAGAGATTCCAGAGCTCTACTTCTATATCTTCCTCTGATCAAGGGAATGGCGCAGTAAGAGCAGAAATTATTACAGCCGTCGGCTATCTGTAGATATGCATGAGGGTTTTCGGGTGAAGTTCTCTTTCGCCTTTCGACGTAAAAATCGGGAAGTGGTCTAACGGTCGCATTTCTTTTGCCGCTGAGCATATCCTCGATTATTTTGGGAAGTTCTGGGTGTGCGGACAGCCCAACGACGGCATCGACCTCTGGAAGCCCTTTTGCTAGCTCATTTGGGTATCTTTGAGCCAGGCATCCAGTCAATATCAATGCTCGGCAACTACCACTCTTCTTATATTTGACGGCTTCAAGGGTGGTGTCTATTGACTCTTGCTTGGCTGGTTCGATAAAACCGCAGGTATTAATGATGACAACGTCCGCGTTATTTAGATTGGAGGCGAATTCATACCCCTTTTGTTGCAAGGAGCCCTTTATGAAATCGGTTTCCACTTCATTTTTGGGGCAACCGAGAGTGATTATAGCTATAAGGGGATTATGATCAATCAAGGAGGTCAACCTTCCCGTGGTGGTCATTCGTGAACTGTGAAGATCCTCTCTGCTATGCCGGGACTCTGTCCCAAAGGTCCAATTGGCACGCCATTTTTCTCAATTTCCACTCCACTGGCGTTGCCGGCTCGAACGAAGATCGAATCTTTGCCCTTCCACTCCATAACCTGACCTTTTTTGAGTGTTCCCTCATGAACTTTCACTCCGTCAACGACGATCCTAAGCCAGCAACCCTTCTCATCCGTGACCCTTACCTTGATGGCGAGTTCCTTTGGAGGTTGAGGAGAAGGAGACACAGGGGTTGTAACTCTGCTCTTCTTTGATTTGGCCGTTTCTTCCTCATTTTTCACCTCAACCGTGGGTGGGATCTTTTCTCTACGAGGTAAAGGCTTTCTTTTAAGACTACTCCAACCGAAAAAACCTATGGTCAGTAAAAATACTAATACCAAAGTAGTAGCAAAGGCAATCCTTTTAGAATGTCTGGTCGGAGGGGGGATGATGGGTGTAGTCTTTGCCTCATATTTTGGCGGTGGTTCCTCATATTCTCGCTTATATTGTTCGATTAAGGGGATGGGGTCGAGTCCCAGACAGGTGGCATAACTCCGAATGAACCCTTTTGCGTATACATCCCCTGGCAGCACATCAAACTTGTTGTTCTCAATGGCCTCCAGATACTTGCTCCTAATTTTTGTTGCCCTTTCCATATCCTTGATGGTTTTGCCCTGATTCCTGCGGGCTTCAGAGATTACCTCACCGATAGAGCCCACGGCTTCCACCCTTTCTGACCAATAACATTTCAACTTTAAATTATCACAAAGAAATTTCCCTTGGAAGGTTAGAGAGAAAATAGTTAAAAATGCTCGTTGCTGTTTGCCAGTTTGCTAGAATCAATTAGCAAACCAACTAACAAACCAGCAAACCAAAGGGTTGAAACTGGTTGAGCGACGAGAGTCGAGTTATTGCTCTCTTGCTCTCTTAATCCGCTCGAGTTCTTCAAGGGTTATGAGCACCGCTCTCGGTTTGCTACCTTCATAACCTCCTACAATGCCTCTTTCCTCGAGCATATCTATTAATCGAGCGGCTCGGGCATAACCCACACGAAGGCGCCTTTGGAGCATGGATATGGAAGCTTGACCAGTGGTCACAACGAGCTCCATGGCTTGATCAAGGAGTTCGTCTTCGTAATCATATCCCAACTTCGATCGGTGCTCCTCCAGTATTTCTGTTTTATATTCTGGCTTCGCTTGTTTTTTAATAAACTTGGTAATCATTTCGATCTCCGGCTCGGTTACGAAGGATCCTTGGATTCGCCTGGGCTTGCTTCCCGCGGTGATGAAAAGCATATCTCCCTTGCCCACGAGTTTCTCCGCTCCTCCCATATCCAAGATCACCCGGGAGTCCGTCTGGGAGGATACAGCGAAGGCGATCCGCGATGTGATATTAGCCTTTATGAGACCGGTGATTATATCTACCGATGGCCGTTGGGTTGCAATCACCAGGTGAATTCCCACGGCTCTGGCAAGCTGAGCGATGCGGCAGATGGCATCCTCTACCTCTCCGGGAGAGACCATCATCAAATCGGCCAGTTCGTCGATGACGATCACTATATAGGGCATTGGCTCCTTATCCGTATCCTTAACTCTCACGTTGTAACCGTCGATGTTCCTCGCCCCTACTTCAGCTAGAGTTTTGAACCTTTCCTCCATCTCCTCCACAGCCCAGGTTAAAACAGATGCCGCTTGTTTGGGGTGAGTGACCACGGGGGTTATGAGGTGAGGTATGTCCCTAAACGATGCGAGTTCAATACGTTTTGGGTCTATGAGTATCATCTTAACCTCAACGGGTCGAGTTCGCATGATGAGGGAGGTGAGGAGGCTATTTATGCAAACACTTTTGCCCGACCCAGTGGCTCCCGCGACGAGTAAGTGGGGCATTTCACCGAGGTTTGCCAATACGGGTTGCCCTGCGATATCTTTACCTACCCCTATGGTGAGTAACCCCTTTACCTCTCTGGCTTCGGGAGTGGAGAGAACATCGCCCAGGGTTACTAACTCGCGATATTGATTGGGTACCTCGATACCGATGGCTGATTTTCCAGGAATTGGAGCTAAAATTCTCACGTCGGCCGTGGCTAAAGCCAATGCGATGTCATCGGCCAAGCTTAACACGCGGTTAACTTTCACTCCGGTTGCGAGCTGAATCTCAAATCTGGTGACCGTGGGACCCTTGATAACTTTACTCACCGTGGCATCAACATCGAAATTCTGCAAAGTCCTTTCCAAGATGCGGATACTCTCCTTTATGTTCTTTTTCGAGAGAAGACCTCTGGTTGGAGGAGTTCGCTTGAGAAAGGATGGTGGTGGAAGTTGATAGATTTCGGATGAAATGTATCGTTTTTCCAACTTCTTTGCCAATTGGGTAGTTTCTTTCATGAAGGCATCCTGACTGATTACGATGGGTGTTTCCAACTCTGGCTTACCTATAGTTTTGGGTTCCTCCTTTAACTCCGGCTCTGGGTATACCGTTATTTGTTCTCGTTCCGGGTGAGCTTTCCTTAGTGCTTTTTTAAACGTGAATAACACGAATTTTGAACCTTCGGCGGTTCTTGAAAATAAATCGGATATGGAGATACCCGTGCAGAAGACCGTTCCGATGATCAGGAGAGCGGAGAGCAGAATATAGGCATTTATTGTCCCTAAAAGGGTTCTTAGAACATAGGAAAGACAGGCACCCGTGAATCCCCCATGGGAAAACAGAAATTTTGGTTCGAATTCCTTTAGAGCCGGTGTACTTAAGTGTACAATGGAGACGATGCTTACAAAGCAAAGCGCGAGACCCAACCCAACCCATTCCAAATTAATCCTGGGTCTATGCAAAAGGAAGAGTACGCCCCATATGGCCAGAAATATTGGGATAAGGAACCTTCCCGATCCAACAAGATATTTCAGAGAAATAACCACGTAGTGACCTATAATCCCCGTGGCCGATGTTAAGATGCAAACCATGAGAAGAATGGCGAAAGCGATCAATGAAATCCCATAGATTTCTTCAAGGTGCTTTTTCGAGATTTCCTTGTTTCTCATTTTTTCTTCCCCTTTGACCAAGCAAATTTATAATTTTTATTGTGGCCCGATAAAACCCTTGCATTTATGATCGCACATGCGAAAGAAAATAGAGGATAATGGCGATTATTCCCATGATCCAACAGTACCAGGCAAATATTCCAAATCTTCGTTCCTCCAAGGTTTTGAGGACGATCCTTATGGCTATATATCCCGAAATTGCCGCCGTCAAACTTCCTAGAAGCATCACCGGTAATTGTGAAGGGACGACCTGAGTGGCTTTAACTAGGTAGAAGATGCTCACCGCTACCACGGCGGGGATGGAAAGCAAGAAGGAAAACCTCGCCGCCAATTTTCTATTTAAACCGCACCTCAAGCCCGTGACGATGGTTGTACCAGAACGAGATATACCGGGGATTATTGCGATTCCCTGGGCAAATCCCACCCATAGGGCATCGAGCACCTTCATCTCCGGAAGCCCTCGATTTTCCCCTCTGAATCGTTCTCCCAACCACAGGATACATCCGGTGACGATGAGCATGCCTGAAACCACTAAGATCGATTTGAATAGGGACTCAAGAATGGGTCTAAAGGCAAATCCAATGATCGCTGTGGGGATCGTGCCTACAATGATCAATACTCCAAATCGAGCATGGGGATCTTCCCAGGGATTATCCATCCCTTGCTTTGAGAAGATGTTAAAATAGGCTTTAAACATTTTAACTATGTCTTCCCAGAATGCAACCATGATTGCGATCAAAGTCCCCATGTGTAGCAGAGCTTCTAGAAAAGCTCCTGGTTGGTCAACTCCTAGATAATGTTCCATCAAAACTAGGTGACCAGAGCTACTAATGGGTAGGAATTCGGTCAATCCCTGGACAATTCCTAGAATTATTATCTGAATTGGTTTCATTTGAATGATCTTTCTCAAAAATATGGAATATGAGCACTTTACACGACTTTTGCATCTCTCATGATCTTTTTCAGTTTTGAAATCTGCTCCCGATTGGCCTCAATGAGCGGTGGCCTTGGTGCGCCTACATCAATACCCTTAAGTTTAACTGCAGCCTTAACCATAATGGGATTGGTCGTCATGAACAGGGCTTTAAACAGGGGCAATAAACGCAGATGAAGCTCAAGGGCCTCTTGAGTATTGCCTTGTTTATAAGCCTTTATCATTTGTTGAATTTCCCTACCCGCGATGTGAGAAGCGACACTGATGACGCCTACTCCCCCCAGGGCGATTATGGGAAGGGTGAGACCATCGTCTCCACTGTAAACGAGGAAGTCATCAGGGGTTTCGCTCACGATCTTGGCTATTTGTGCCAAGTTCCCACCGGCCTCCTTTATTCCCAGGATATTATGGACTTTGGACAGAGCAATCGTCGTTGAAGCTTCCAGATTCTGAGCTGTGCGTGAGGGTACATTGTACAAGATAATGGGGAGCGAGGTACTTTCGGCAATCGTTTTAAAATGGTTATAAAGGCCTTCTTGGGGTGGTTTATTGTAATAGGGTGTCACCAGCATAGAACCATCCACACCCACTTTTTCGGCGCGCTTAGTCAGTTCTATGCTTTCCGCGGTACAGTAGCTGCCAGTACCGGCGATGACCGTGCCCTTATTGCCAATGGCTTCTTTTACTACCTTGAAGAGTTGAACCTTTTCGTCTGCGGTTAGTGTGGGAGATTCACCCGTGGTGCCGGAGATCACGAGACCATCGGAGCCATTCTCTATGAGATAAGTAGCTAATTCCTGAGCTCGATCATAATCCAAAGTTAGGTCTCCTTTAAATGGAGTCACCATCGCCGTTAGAACCGATCCAAATTCCATTATCCTACCCCCTATTAAGCTGTAAGTGTAATGTTCACACACATTGGTAAGACTTATATTGTTTGGGGCATCCTTCCGAGTGCTAGCTGCTGCCCCAACAAGTCGGGGCTTAACGGTTCTCTTAAGATGCACTCTCCAGGATAACCCCAAATTACTAATAAAATTCTCAAGAGAGTGTAAACAATGCCTAAAATCTTCAACCATGAACCAGTCTTATATCTCAAGTAGTTTATCCAAGCCGTAGGTTAGTCCCCTTCTCTTCTGCACCTCTCTGATGGCCATTAAAACGCCGGGCATGAAGGATGATCGGTCAATGGAGTCGTGTTTGATGGAAAGTATCTGACCGGTGGAGCCAAAGATCACCTGTTGATGTGCCACCAGACCCGGCAATCGAACGCTATGGATTCGGATGCCTTTAGCCTCTCCTCCTCGAACTCCTTTTATCTTTTCCGTCTCCTTGGGATTTCGAGAGGCTTCTCCAACTTTGGCTTGGGATATGATCTCTGCGGTTTTCAAAGCTGTCCCGGATGGGGCATCTGCCTTTTGGTTGTGGTGGAGTTCGATGATCTCAACGTCGGGAAAATATTTGCAGGCAATCTCAGAAAATTTCATCATGAGAACCGCGCCAGTGGCGAAATTGGGAGCTATTATTGCATTTGTTTTGCCATCTTTGACGAGAGATTCGACTTCGGTGAGGTCCCTTTCGGTCAATCCGGTGGTTCCCACCACCACATGTACATTAGATTTTAGAGCCGAACGGATGTTATTCATAACCGCAGCTGGATGGGTGAAATCCACCATCACATCTGGGGAAGTTTCCTTGAATACCCTTTCAAGATCATTGTCTATGGCGATACCCGTATCCGCCAATCCAAGAAGTTTTCCCACATCGCATCCCACATGGACAATGTCCACGGCACCAACCAGGGTCATATCCTTCTGCTGAAGAACTGTTTTGCAGACTTCTCGACCCATTTTTCCGGCTGCACCAGTTACAACTATCTTGATCATCTTTTCCTCCCCTTTGAGCACTTAAGCAACCAGATTTGCTGCAGTCTTCACCTCAGCCGGTCCAATGATCGTTAACGTCATTTTCTCGGGAGCCAATAAAATCTTTGCCAACCTGTGGATATCTCCCAAGGTCAATTTGTCAATTCTTTCCACCAACTCATCGAGGGATAAAATCTCTCGGTGCACGAGTTCCGATTTTCCCAGACGGGTCATTCGATTGCTCGTGCTTTCCATGCTTAAAACCAATTGACCCTTGAGGAATTCCTTCGCTCGGTGCAATTCTTCCCTGGATATTCCTTTTTCAGCAATGGATTTTATTTCCTTTTGGATTAATTTAATTACTTCTTCAACCTTAGAAGGCCTTGTTCCTGCATAGATTGCAATCAAACCGGTTTCTGAAAAGAGTGAGTGGTAAGAGTAGATAGAATATACCAATCCTCTTTTCTCCCTGATCTCCTGAAATAAACGGGAGCTCATTCCTCCACCAAGGATATTATCGAGGATGCTTAAGGCGAATCTTCTCTCGTCTCTGGCGTGCAGGGCTTGAGTGCCGTAGCAAATGTGGGCTTGCTCCGTTCGCTTTTGGCAGATAAAAACTTTAGGCTCTACTTTAGGCTTAAATTCTTTCCGAACGAATCTCCCTTCCTCCCTTGGAGCAAAATGCTTCTCAATCAAATCCACAATTTGCTGGTGATCGAGATGCCCCGCCGCGGCTATCACGATATTTTTGGGGGCGTATCCTTGCGAGAAGAAACTCAAAATACCTTCGCGGTTGAAGTTCTTAACGGTGTTGACGTAACCCAGGGTACTCTTACCCAGGGGGTGATCTCCCAGGAGAGTGGAGGCAAAAAGGTCATGAATTTTTTCATCCGGTGTGTCCTCGTGAAGATTTATCTCTTCTATAACAACTTCTTTTTCCGCGGAAATATCCTCTTCTTTGAAGAGAGGGTTTTGTAGCATGTCTGAGAGAATTTCCACCCCTACGGGTATGTGTTCATCGAGTAAGCGGGTATAAAAGCAGGTATATTCTTTGGTAGCGAATGCATTTATTTCCCCGCCCAAAGTATCGATGGTCTCGGATATCTCTTTAGCCGATCGATTTTTAGTCCCTTTAAATAAAAGATGCTCGATGAAATGGGACATACCACTTAGTCCCTCGATTTCATCACGAGCACCTACTCCAACCCAGAAACCCAGTGCCACGGATCTAACGTGAGGAATAGATTCGGTCACAACTTTTATCCCCGATTCAAGAGAGGTTTTACTAAAAAACATGGGAGACTCCTTGGACTTATTTTACTTTGATTGCTAGATCCACAGCAGCTAGGCTTATTCTATTCAATCTATCTATCTCGATGACTTCGACGGGTATCTTGTCCCCTACTTTTACAACATCTTCGACCCTGCGGATTCTCCCCTTGGAAAGCTTGGAGATGTGGACGAGACCTTCCCTTCCCGGAAGGATTTCCACGAAGGCGCCAAAACTAGTGGTTCTGGTCACCCTACCTATATACCGCTCCCCCACCTTGATTTCTTTGGTGATCATCTCGATCATCTGGCGAGCCCTTTCCCCACTTACCTCATCCTTTGAGGCAATGAATACGGTGCCATCATCTTCAATATCGATGGTTACACCGGTCTCATCGATGATACTATGGATGGTTTTACCCGCTGGACCAATGATATCCCTTATTTTGTCTGTACTAATCCTCATGGTAATGATTCTGGGAGCGAATGGTGATAACTTTTCCCTTGGTTTTGCTATTACGGATGTCATCTTATCCAGAATGAATAATCGAGCTTTCTGCGCTTGAGTCAGAGCTTTCTCCAGAATTTCTCTCCCTACACCTTCTATTTTCAAATCCATTTGGAGAGCGGTGATTCCCTTGGCCGTTCCCGCAACCTTAAAGTCCATATCACCCAGGGCATCCTCCACTCCCAGTATGTCCATTAGTATCGCCACTTTACCCTTTTCTTTCACTAACCCCATGGCTATTCCGGCCACGGGTGCCTTAATGGGGATACCAGCATCCATTAAAGCTAGGGTACTTCCGCATACACTGGCCATGGATGTAGAGCCATTTGATTCCAGCACTTCAGAGACTAATCGAATGGTATAAGGAAATTCACTTTCCTCAGGGATTACAGGAGCAAGCGCTCTCTCAACGAGAGCGCCATGACCAATCTCCCGACGTCTAGGTCCGCGCATGAAGCCCACCTCTCCCGTGCTGAAGGGAGGGAAATTATAGTGGTGAAGGAATCTCTTAGATTCCTCAACACCCAATCCATCCAAGAGCTGTTCTTCTCCGACGGTACCCAAAGTGGCCACGGAAAGCACTTGAGTTTGTCCTCGTGTGAACAGACCGGAGCCATGCGTTCTGGGGAGGATACCAACCTCGCAGGAGATCGGTCGGATTTCATCCCAATCTCGACCATCGGAACGAATCTTCTCTTCCAAGATCATCCTGCGGGTTTCCTCTTTCTCCATCTTGGTCAGAATCTTTACGATATCTTGTTCCTTCTCCTCATAGGTTGGGAGAAATTCCTCCAAAGTTTCTTCCCTAATTTTCTCTACCGCCTGCTCCCGATTTAACTTATCAGCGATTCTGATCGCTTTTTTCAACCTGGAGGTGGCAAATTCTCGAACGGCTTTCTCAACTTGGGGATCTGTCTCGATGAGGGGGATGGCGCGTTTGTGAACTCCAACTTCCTTTTGAAATTCTTCCTGGAATTCGATGAGTTTGATGATGGCCTTCTGACCCTCTTCCATCGCTTGGAGGATACTTTCCTCATCGACTTCCTTTGCTCCTGCTTCCACCATCAGTATCCCATTTTTATTCCCTGCAACGACGACGTCGATATCGCTGTGTTCTAGCTCCTGGTATGTTGGATTGATTATCCATCTTTCTCCCACCCGGCTCACTCTGACTGCTCCAATGGGACCATTGAATGGAATATCTGAAATGGTTAAAGCGACCGAAGCACCAATGAGACCCAGAATGTCGGGCGGATTTATTTGATCTGCGGAGACTATGGTGGCAATTATCTGAACTTCATTGCGAAAGCCCTCTGGGAAAATGGGTCGGATCGATCGATCAATCAATCTCGCATTGAGGATTGATTTTTCACTTGGTCGACCCTCGCGCTTTATGAAGCCACCGGGTATCTTTCCCGCTGCGTACATTTTTTCCTCAACATCGACGGTGAGGGGGAAGAAATCAACATCTTCTAAGGGTTCATCGCTGGCGACAGCGGTAACTATGACCATGGTGCCCTCACACTGGACAATGACCGCACCATTTGCCTGGCGAGCCAATCTTCCCGCTTCTAGGGTGATAATTTTCCCCTCAAATTCAATTTCCTTGCGTTTAACCTGCATTCAAAGATAAACCTCCCATGAAATATAATCTAACCGCGCAACCCAAGCTTCTCGATGAGCGTTCGATATCTTTCGATATCTACCTCCTTGAGATAATTGAGCAACCTCCTCCTCTGACCAACCATTTTCAAAAGTCCTCGTCGGGAGTGATGGTCTTTTTTATATCGCTTGAGATGTTCGGTAAGGCAACTTATTCTCTTGGTCAAAATAGCGATTTGTACCTCAGGAGAGCCCGTATCGCTCTCATGAAGCCGGTATTCCCCAATTATTACCGCTTTTTCCTCCTTAGGTAGAACCAACTCCCAAATTCACCTCCCTCTCATCCATCATCGGACCGTTATCTACACTCTAACATTAAACGAAAGCGCACTAGCGCTTCCTCCTGTTTATCTTAACATACTCGGAAAATCCAGTAAACAGAAGAGATTTGGTTACCTCGATGTCTTCCCTTATTTGATTGGCGAGTTCCTTTTCATTTCGGAATGTTTTTTCATCCCGGATTCTTGCGCAAATTTCAAGTTCAACCCTCTTCCTGTAGAGATCTCCTTTGAAGTCTATGATAAAGGTCTCTATCTTGAACCTTCTTCCTCCAAAGGTGGGACTTGTCCCAATATTTATGGTGCACATCTTCCTTTCCCCATTGAACTCTATGAAACCGGCGTAAACCCCTCTCTTTGGGATGGATGCTTTGTCTACCGTCCTCAAATTGGCTGTGCAAAAGCCAAGAGATTTTCCTCGACCACATCCCTTTATTACCTCACCTATTATTCGAGGGTATCGACCGAGGATTTCCTTTACCTTTTGTAATTCTCCCTCTCTCAGAAGCTCGCGGATGTATGTGCTGCTGACGAATTTTCCATTTACCTCAAGTAAAGGAATAGATATTATATCGAAACCTCTTTTTGATCTATACTCTTTGAGGAAGGTCACGTCCCCCTCGGCATTCTTGCCGAATTTGAAGGTTTCCCCCACCACTAGGCAACAAGCGTCCAAAAGCTTAAGGATTATATGGTCTATGAATTCTTTAGGAGAAAGATTTGCAAATCCCTTTGTGAAATTGACGACCAAAAATATATCCACTCCCAGAGCCTCTATCAATTCCGCCTTCAATTCGGTACTTGTAAGAATGGGCGGATGACTTCCGGGTTTTAGGACTTCAATGGGATGAGGTTCGAAAGTAAGCACCACACTTCGGGCTCTTCTTTTGCGAGCTTCCTCAATAGTGGCTCCGATTATCCTCTGGTGTCCCTTATGGACACCATCGAACATTCCGATGGTGACTACACTCTTTCCCCCTAAAGACTTAAGATTTTCCAATCCACGAATGATCTCCATTTTTATTCTCATCCATCTTCAAGCTCGGAAGCTCCGAAGCTAGCTCGGTCTTTGAATATGTACAGAGCTCCAAAGCTAAAATGAGCTCAACTGAAAACACGGACCGGTTTTGCTATTACTCGAGCGGGATCAATTTGCACCTTGTCAGAAAAAGTGGTGGTAGCTTTAGCTATGGCAAGGAGGTCCTTTTGCACATCGATCAATCGAATGAATTGATTTCTTTCAATGAATTGAGATTGGTTTTCGATCATTCCAGCTCTTAAGGGCACTCCATTTAATATTTTTTCTTTAAAATCTCCCTTTACCAGGACAAAAGGATATCGTTCTAAAGCTTTGTTCATCGGGATTATCGCTTTGTGCAAGCGATTTTCCTCGGCTAGTTTTTCGACCTTTTCCATGGCTAAGGCCGAATCTAGATGAAAATTTCCACAGCTAATCCTGGTGAGCCCACTCATATACGCTCCACAGCCTAAAGCTTCTCCAATATCCGCACAGAGAGTCCGAATGTAGGCGCCCTTCGAACATTTCACGCGAAATTTGACTCTGGGATGATCATCGCCATCGATTTTTAATAGTTCTAATTCGAAGATTTTAACCCTGCGGCGAGGGCGTTTAACCTCCCTGCCTCTACTGGCTAATTTATAAAGGGGCCTACCTCCCATTTTTACCGCTGAGGTCATGGGTGGTACCTGCCATACATCGCCTCTGAATTCCTCGAATATTTTTTCCATTTTTCCCGGTGTGATGGAACAGGGCACTTCGGATAAAATTTTTCCCGTGCTGTCTTGCGTATCAGTTTTGATGCCCAGTCGCATCTCCGCTATGTATTCTTTGGTATCCGATTGAAGGAATTGAGTAAGCTTAGTAGCTCGTCCGATGCAAAGAACAAGAACCCCAGTGGCCATGGGATCCAGAGTTCCTGTATGTCCAACTCTTCTGGTTTTCAGAATCTTTCTTACCCTTTCAACGACATCGTGGGAGGTAATTCCGGCGGGTTTATTCACTATTAACAAACCATCCACCTTGTCGTCACTCTCGCTTGCACACCCTACGCATCCGTAGGACTTCTTCTTATGGTCTTGAGCAAAACCTCAAGCGTTTTGTCAAGATCATAAGAGGATATGTAGCCTGCAGCATTTGGATGCCCTCCCCCACCGAATCTTTCAGCTATTTTGGCTACATTGATACCATCTTTGGATCGAAGGCTGACTCTGATGCTTCCATTGGACATCTCCTTTAAAACCGCCGCAACTCTTGTTCCTTTGACCGCTCTGAGGAAATCGATTAGATTTTCGGCTTCCTCCATCCTTGCCTCGGTTAAGGCCAAATCCTTCTGCAGGATTGAGGTGTAAATGAAACCCAAATCGGGTAGGAATTTCGCTTTTGAAAGGGATAATCCCAAAAGCTTGGTGTAGGAAAAGGGGATATTTTCATAAACGTTTTGGAAAACATAATTTGGTGATATACCGTATTCTAGAAGCTCCTTTGCCGCTTGAAAGGTCTGTATGGAGGTATTCGAATATTGGAATCTCCCGGTATCGGTGACCATCCCCGTGTAAAGACAGAGGGCAATGTCTCTGTTGAGTTTTTGATTTAAGATCTTGCTGAGATAAAAGATGAGCTCCGCACAGGCTGAGATATTTTCATGGACTACATTTATGTGACCGAATTTATCGTTATCACCATGGTGATCGATATTCACGAGAATGGACGCATTTTGTGCGGGTTCCTTTAATATTCCCAAACGTTTTAAATTGGCACAATCGATGGCAATAAAATTGGAGGGTTTTTGGGGACATTCCCTGGAATCTTGAAGGAGTTCAAGCCCTGGGAGGAAAGCATACTGAAGCGGAATTACGATGGGTTCGCCCCAGCTCACAAAGGATTTTTTATTCATTTGCTTTAAGAGCAACCCCAGTCCCAGGAGTGACCCTATCGCATCTCCATCTGGCTGGGTATGCGTGGCTATTACGAATTGCTTCTCCTTAAGAATTAATTTGGCTACGGAACGCAAGTCACCATTTATTATCATGTATTGCCTTAACCTCCTTCTTGAATGCGCTTCAAGAGCTCCGAGATACGCATTCCTTCCTCTATGGACTTATCAATCTTAAAGGTGAGATCCGGGAGAAACTTTATCCTGATCCTTTTCCCTAATTCCGTTTTAATGAATCCCCTGGCACTTTCCAATCCCTCAAGGGTGTCTTCCTGCTCCGATTCCTCTCCTAAAACGCTAAGGAAAACGGTAGCGTGTTTTAAATCCGGCGACACTTCGACGGCTGTAATTGTGACAAAACCAATGCGGGGATCCTTCAATTCCCTTCGGATTATATCGCAAATTTCCTTTTTAAAAATCTCCGCAAGTCGAGATGTCCGCATCATAGGAGTTCCGTGAATTTTTGCTTTAAGGTACCTTTAGGGAGATAAGAGAGTGACTTCATGATTGAGGACAGTGGCCTTATTAAGATTTTCCACATATCGTTCAATATCTGAAAGGATCCTCTGAGCTTGGTAATTCGAGAGGGAAACGCAAGCGATCCCCAGCGTTGCTCTCTGCCAGAGTCCATGATTGTCGATTTCCGCTATGGAAACACTATATTTACTCCCGATGCGATCGATGATACTCTTAATAATTTGCCTTTTTTCTTTAAGCGATCTACATTCCGGCAGAAATAATTCGAGCCGGGCGACACCGATAATCATCTATCCTCCCTCTTCTCAAAGGTTAGATAAACCACACGAGCTTAAGTTTTTTCAACCATGGTAAATGTTTCGATGATATCCCCAACCTTTATGTCCTGGAAATTTTCCAGTCTAATGCCGCATTCAAAACCGGCTTTAACCTTTGGAACATCCTCTTTAAAGCGGCGAAGGGAGGCAATCTTCCCTTCGTAGATCACAATGCCATCCCTTATCATCCTGGTTTGAGCGCCGCAAATGATCTCCCCATCTAATACGTAGGCTCCTGCGACTACGCCCACCTTTGAAATCTTGAAAGTGGCTCTAACTTCAGCCCGTCCCTGCTCTACCTCCATAAACTTCGGCTTGAGCATGCCCAGCATCGCTGCCTTGATATCGTCGATGATTTGATAGATCACCCGATATGTCCTTATATCAACATTTTCCCGAGCTGCCCTTTCCTTGGTTTTTGGATCTGGGCGGACGTTAAAACCTATTATAATAGCATCCGAAGCCGCAGCGAGCATAACATCGGTCTCTGTAACTCCTCCCACACCCCCGTGGATTATTTCGAGCTTGACCTCGTCCTGCTCCAGTTTTTCCAAGGATTCCTTAAGGGCCTCAACCGAACCTCGGACATCACCTTTGATGATTAAGTTTAGCTTTTTGACTTCTCCCTCTTTTATTCTCTCAAAGAGTTCATCAAGAGTTATATGTTTTTTCCTGAGCTCTTTCTCGATCAGTCTGCGCTTGAGAGCTCTTTCCTCCGCTATTCGTCTCGCCTCTCTCTCGTCGGTTAGAACCTTAATCTCATCTCCAGGTTGAGGAACTGTTGAGAATCCCAGGACCTCCACGGGTTGAGAGGGACCTGCTTCAAGGAGATTATTTCCCCTGTCATCTAGAAGCGCTCGAATTTTTCCATAGGCCAGTCCGGCCACTGCCGCTTCTCCAACTCTTAAGGTGCCCTTTTGGATCAAGATGGTGGCAACGGGACCCCGACCCTTATCCAATTTGGCTTCGATCACCACTCCTTTAGCGTGACCCTTTCGAGTCGATTTGAATTCTTGGAGTTCCGCTACTAGGAGGATCATTTCCAGGAGCTCTCCAATGTTTTTTTTCTCCTTGGCTGATACCTCAACGAAAACTGTATCTCCCCCCCACTCTTCGGGGACGAGACCATATTCGGTCAATTGTTTCTTGACCTTCTCCGGGTTAGCCTCGGGTTTATCAATCTTATTTATGGCCACCACTATGGGGACGTTTGCCGCCCTTGCGTGGTCAATTGCTTCCACTGTTTGGGGCATGACTCCATCATCCGCTGCGACGACCAGGATGGCGATGTCGGTTACCTGAGCCCCTCTCGCCCGCATTGCGGTAAAGGCCTCGTGCCCCGGGGTGTCTATGAAGGTTATTTTCTTATCATCATGGAGGGTTACCTGGTAAGCTCCGATGTGCTGAGTGATTCCCCCTACTTCTTTGGAGATGACGTCTGTTTTTCGAATTGCATCGAGGAGACATGTTTTTCCATGGTCTACATGACCCATCACGGTGACCACGGGCGGTCGATGTTCTAAATCTCCTATGGAGATAGGAGCCTCCTCTTCCCATGCTTCCTCAGGAGAAATGATTTTAGCTTCATGACCATATTGTTCCGCAAGGACATGTATAGCTTCAGGATCCAGAGGCTGATTAATGGTCACCATTTCACCCAATTGCATCAATCTCTTTATGATCTCCGAGGGGCTTTTGCCTACAAGTTCTGCAAATTCCTTAACCGTTATGCCCTCGGTCACTTTTAATTCGGGCAAAGAAGGTTTCACAGAGCGTTTTTTTTCAGCGACCTTTTGTTTGGACCGGGATGTTTCGCTTAAAACGATTTGAACTTCTTTCTCACTTAAAGTTGCGAAATGGTTCTTGGCCTTAATCCCGATTCCATTCAGTTTCTTGAGTAATTCGCTGCTGGGTATGCCCATTTCCTTTGCCAATTCGTGAACTCTTACCTTACCCATGAAAAGCTTCCTCCAAGAATATTGGTGATTACAGCATTCCTTAAATCTGGGTTCCTTCCTCTATCAAGTGTAAAATTTCCGACCTAAGCTCTTTAATTATGTCTTCACCAACGGTTGTATTCAAAGCATTAGTGAGCTTTTTCCCTTTAAGACCTTGACTGAGGCATTCTTTGCTGTAACAAATATAAACTCCTCTCCCACTTGCTTTACCCGAAGGATCTATGCCAATTTCTCCCGATGGAGAACGTACTATCCTTATCAACTCCTTCTTCGGTTTCACCTTCCCACAACCGATACAAGTCCTAAGAGGTATCTTCTTTCTTGCCATATCAAGTACAATTTAACCTTTTTAATCTAACTTTTTTCCAATTTCTGGTGAATACCATAATAATTACTACCGGGTTTTGCTTTATTCTTGCACCTCTTCCCGGAAGAGGTGAGAGCCTGGCATCTTCCCTCTTCGGCTGCTTTTTCAGCCTCAGCCTCGGTTTTAGCTTTCTCCTCGCTAGCCTGAGATTCACTCTTAATATCAATGCGCCATCCGGTCAACTTTGCAGCTAAACGGGCATTTTGTCCTTCCTTTCCAATGGCCAGAGATAGTTGATTGTCGGGGACAATGGTCTCAGTCCTATGCTCTTTTTCATCGATTATAACCTCTTTTACCTTCGCTGGGCTGAGGGCGTTGGCTACAAAGACTGCGAGGTCCTCACTCCACTGAACGATATCGATTTTCTCTCCCCTTAGCTCGTTTACCACCATTCGGACACGAGAACCCTTTGGCCCCACACAAGCTCCCACGGGATCGATGCTCGGATCCCTTGAGGCTACGGCTATTTTTGATCTTTGCCCGGGTTCTCGGGCTACCGCTTTTATCTCCACGAATCCATCATATATCTCGGGCACTTCGAGTTCAAAAAGCCTTTTTAAAAGCCCTGGGTGGGTGCGGGATACGATGATTTGTGGCTCTTTTGTAGTTCGCCGAACCTCAACGATATAGGCTTTGAGGCGTGTTCCATGTTCATACCTCTCTATAGGAATTTGTTCACTTGGGGGAAGGAGGGCTTCCACCCTACCCAGGTTTAGGAGAGTATACCGCTGATCATTTTGCTGGATAATACCAGTAACGATGTCGCCTTCCCTATCGGCATATTCTTCGTACATCATCTCCCGCTCCGCTTCTCTGATTCTTTGCAGAATTACTTGCTTTGCAGTCTGAGCGGCAATTCGACCGAAATTATGAGGGGTCACCTCGACCTCTTCGACCCTAGGCTCTTTACCCTCCTCTTCTATTGTCCGTTGGGAGAATACCTTAATCTCTCCCGTTTCCCGATCGATTTCAACCCGAACATTTGGAACTCGACCATAATTGCGTCTATATGCTGAGACTAGAGCGGCTTTTAAAGCCTCGAGTATGGTGTCGGGGTTGATTCTCCTTTCTCTCTCTATTTGCCTCAAAGCTTCGATGAGTTCCGAGTTCATGGAGCCTACAAGAACCTCCTTCCATATCTTAAATCAGTTTAAAATTTAAAATCATAGACGAGATGAGCTTGGGATACCAGATCGAAAGGTATCCTCATTAGCTCACCCTCACACTCCATTGTAAATTGATGCTCTCCCACTTCCTTGAGTATTCCCGTGAACTGCCTTCGATTGGCCAGAGTTTTTATTGTTTTGACTTTTATCTTCGATCCAATAAATTGTCGATAATGCCTGGGTTTTGTGAGACGACGCTCAATTCCTGGAGAAGAGACTTCCAAGGTATAAGGTGTGGAGATTAAATCAGCTTCATCTAGGGCGCGACCGATTAATTCACTCATCCTTGCACAAGTGTTAAGATCCACCCCTCTTTCCGAATCTATGAAGATACGAAGCACCAAGCCCCTGGGTTCTCTTTGAAGCTCGACGTCGAATAATTCCAATCCCTCCCCCTCCAATATGGGAGCGATCAATTCCTCAACTCCTAAAATGACCTTTTCCTTCCCCATCTTTCCTTCTTTCATTCCTCGCAATCTTCTAACAATGAAAAAAGTGGGCCAAAACCCACTCGTTCGTTAATTTCACAAATCATGATACCATATCTGCCCTTCTTCTGCAACAAAACCATTTTAGTGGGTAGTGTCAAGATAATTGTGTAAATTCCTTCAAGGGTTTCTTCTCCCACTTAG